>DMHI01000141.1 GCA_003449515.1 Lysobacteraceae bacterium
GCGGAGCGCGATACGCTGGCGATGCGTGCCACCGGACTCGAGCAGGAAATCGCTGCGCTCCGCGCCAGCTGGGCCTGGCGTGCCAGCGCGCCCGTGCGCTGGTTGCTGGCCCGTCTCCCGCGGGGCCGCACATGAGTCCGCGCTATTCGCTGGATTCCGTGGTTGTGCGCGGTAGGCGGATCTTCGGCTGGGGCTTCTGTCTGGGCATGGACCGCCCAATCAGGGTCCGCAGCCTTCGATTGCCGCTGCAGGCGGGCGGGAGCATCGATCTCGACGTCCTCGCCAGCGGTCTGCGCCAGGACCTTGCCGATGCGTTCCCCGCGGTTCCGCAGGCCGCGGGGTCCGGCTTCATGGTGACCGGACGACTGCCGTCCCCGATCGGGCGGGGAACGGCGTTCCTCGTCATCGCGGGCTCCGGCGAGTGCCTGCCCTTGCCGGGATTTCCCGATGCCTACGTGCCGGCCACCGATGTGCCCGTGCACCGGGGATGGGCCCGCTTCCGCGCCATCGCGCGGCAGCGCGGGTGGCGCGAGGCGCTTGCGGCGTCGTGGCGGGGCGTTGGCCGGCGTCTCGCGCTGCTTGCGCAGCCGGTCACGCCCTCCGCCGCAGCGGCCGGTCGCGGCGCGGTGGTGGTGCTCGACCACGGCATGGGCGGCGGCGCCAATCGCTATCGCGACGAGCGCATCGCGATGCACCGCCGCGAGGGCGGGCCGGTCGTGCTGGTGGCGAGCGAGCTCTCGACGCTGTCCTACCGCATCACGGTGATGGCCGATGCGGTCGCCGCGCCGATCGATGTGCGGCTCGACGACCAGGCTGCCGTGATCCGTTTCATCCAGTCGCTGTCACCGGCGGCGATCGAGATCAATGATCTCGTCGGTTACGAGGACGTGCCGGCGCTTCTTGCCGCGCTTGTCGAACTGCGCCAGCGTGCGGGTGCCATTCGTTTCCGTTTCAACCTGCACGACTTCCACGGACTCTGCCCGTCGTTCACGCTGATCGATGTCGCCGGGCGCCACTGCGGCGTGCCCGACCTCGCCACCTGCGCGGCCTGCCTGCCGGCGAATGCGCGGTTCACGCTGGGCATGAACGCCGGCATTGACCTCGTCGCCTGGCGGCGCGCCTGGGCGGCGTGGTTGGCGCTCGCCGACGAGCGCGTGGCGTTCTCGCGCAGTGCGGTATCCCTCCTCGCGCGCGGGCTGCCGGACGTGGCCGCGATGGCATGGCGGATCGAGCCGCACGCGCTCGATGGGCACGGCCTGCGGCCGGTGGCATCGCGTCTCGCCTCGCCGGTGGCCATCGTCGCTGTCGGACACCTCAACTACGCCAAGGGCGCCAGCCTGCTCGGTGCGCTGGCACGCCGTGCCGAAGAACGGCGATTGCCCCTCCGTTTCGCCGTCATTGGCACCGTCGAGGGCGGTGCCGTACCGCCGTCGGTGCGCGTCTCGGGTGCGTTCCAGCGGGATCGCCTATGCGACCTGCTCGAGGCCGAAGGCACGGGCATCGCCCTGCTGCCCTCCATCTGCCCGGAGACCTACTCCTACGTCACCGACGAGCTGATGGCCACGGGCCTGCCGCTCGCCGTGCTCGATCTCGGGGCACCGGCGGAGCGTGTCGCCCGCTACCATCCGGGCCTGTTGCTGCCTGCCGAGGGCCTGGACGCCCAGCTCGACGCCCTGGTCGCTTTCGCCCGGCGGCTCGGTGCCTTCTCCTGATTGAACGCCCCCGAGGATCCATGGGAAAAACCATCGCTTTCACTTCCGCGGCCCAGAACTACCTTCCCAAGGTGCGGAAGCTGTTCGATTCGCTGCGGAAGCACCACCCGGAGTTCGAGCTGGTTCTCGCGCTGGCGGATCAACCGCATGATTCCGTCGATTTTTCCGCCGAGCCGCTCGATCGGGTGGTCGCGTTGCGCGATCTCGCCATCGACGATCGCCTGCGCTGGACGTATTTCCACACCATCGTCGAGCTGTCCACGGCCATCAAGCCCTATGTGCTGCGGCGGCTGCTCGATGAGCCGGGTGTCGACCGCGTGTTCTACTTCGACCCGGACATGGTGGTGTTCTCGCGCCTCGACGACATGCTCGAAGCCCTCGACGGTGCCAACATCGCGCTGACGCCGCACCTCACGGTGCCCGAGAACGACCTCGACGCGATTCGCGACAACGAGATCGCGGCGCTCAAACACGGCGTCTACAACCTCGGCTACCTCGGGGTGCGGCCCACGGCGGAAGGCAAGCGTTTCGCCCGCTGGTGGTCCGACCGCATCCACCACTTCTGTGTTGCCGACATTCCCGCAGGTCTGTTCACCGACCAGCGCTGGATCGACCTCGCGCCGGCGTTCTTCGACGGCGTGCACATCCTCAAGAGCCCGCGCTACAACGTGGCGACGTGGAACCTCACCCAGCGCCACATGGCCGGCGACCTCGCCTCGGGCTTCACTGTCAACGGCGTGCCGCTCGGCTTCTATCACTTCACCGGCTTCGACAGCGGCGCGCATCGGCTGATGATGGTGAAGAACGCTGCCGGCAATCCGGCAGTGGCTGAACTGGTCCAGTGGTACGCCGATTCGGCACGCTTCGACGACGACGAGCCGGTCAGCCGGATCCCGTGGGCGTTCGGCTGCTACAGCTCAGGCGAGCCCATCCCGCTCGGGCATCGGCGCCTGTATCGCGCTCGGCCCGACCTGCAGGCCGCGTTTCCCGATCCTTTCGATGCCTCCGCGGGCGGTCTTGCGCTGTGGATGCGGACGCAAGGCCCGCTTGAACACCCGGAGTACTTCGAAAAAAAAGCCCAGGCTGGTGGAGGATGTTGACGCCCCTCTACCAGCTGGGACCCACCCGCCGAGTCGCGCGATTCCTGACCCGCTGCCGAGGGTACGGAGCGCGCAAAGCCCTCCGCCGGCTCTGGACGGGGCGGTGGGAATGATGGGATTGCCCCAATGGGCAGGGCGCTGGCGCTCCCTCCTCGCTAGAATCGCCGCTCCGTTGTCGCGTCGATGAATGACATGCCAAGTACCGACCTCCGTACCCGTGGCAAGCTCCATGCCGATGCCCACACCGCCTTGGCCGGCCTCATCACCGACGGCCAGACCCTCGCGGTCGGCGGCTTCGGCCTGTGCGGGATTCCCGAGGCGCTGATCGCCGCGCTGCGCGATTCCGGCGTCAAGAACCTCACCGCGATCTCGAACAACGCCGGCGTCGACGGCTTCGGCTTGGGCCAGCTGCTGGCGACGCGGCAGATCCGCAAGATGATTTCGAGCTACGTCGGCGAGAACAAGGAGTTCGAGCGCCAGTATCTCGCTGGTGAGCTCGAGCTCGAGTTCAACCCGCAGGGCACGCTGGCCGAGCGCCTGCGCGCAGGCGGTGCGGGCATCCCGGCGTTCTTTGTTCGCACCGGCTACGGCACCGTGGTGGCCGAAGGCAAGGAAACGCGGCAGTTCGGCGAGCGCTGGTATGTGATGGAAACCGCGCTGCAGGCCGACGTCTCGCTGGTGAAGGCTTGGAAGGCCGATACCGCCGGGAACCTCGTGTTCCGCAAGACCTCGCGCAACTTCAACCCGGCCTGCGCGATGGCCGGCAAGGTCTGCGTGGCGGAAGTGGAGGAACTGGTCGAGGTCGGCGCGATCGATCCCGACCACGTGCACCTGCCGGGCATCTACGTCGATCGCATCGTGGTCAACGCCGAACCTGAGAAGCGCATCGAGCAGCGCACCACCCGCGAAGGAGTGAAGTGATGCCCTGGACCCGCGACGAGATGGCGCAGCGCGCCGCCCGCGAACTCACCGACGGCGCCTACGTGAACCTCGGCATTGGCCTGCCGACCCTGGTGGCCAACCACATCCCCGACGGCATGGACGTGTGGCTGCAGAGCGAGAACGGTCTGCTCGGTATCGGCCCGTTTCCCACCGAATCGGAAGTCGACGCCGACCTGATCAACGCCGGCAAGCAGACGGTGACGGCGCGCGCCGGTGCGAGCTTCTTCGGCAGCCACGACAGCTTCGCGATGATCCGCGGCGGCCACATCGACCTCGCGATTCTCGGCGCCATGCAGGTGACCGACAAGGGCGATCTCGCCAACTGGATGGTGCCCGGCAAGATGGTGAAGGGCATGGGCGGCGCGATGGACCTCGTGGCCGGCGTCAAGCGCGTGGTCGTGCTGATGGAACACACGGCCAAGGGCGGCGAGCACAAGATCGTGCCCACCTGCACGCTGCCGCTGACCGGCGTGGGCGTGGTCAACCGCATCATCACCGAGCTCGGCGTGTTCGATGTGACGCCACAGGGGCTCAAGGTGGCCGAGCTGGCGCCGGGCGTCGCGCAGGACGAGGTGGCGACGAAGACCGGCGTGTCCCTGCACGCCTGAGCCGCGCGCCGGCGGCTCTGAATGCGGAAGGGGCCTCGCGGCCCCTTCTGTTTTTCCGTCGCTCGAAGGCCGGGCCTCAGCCCAGCGCCTTCTCGAGTTCCGGCACGATCTGGAACAGATCGCCGACGAGGCCGATGTCGGCGATCTCGAAGATCGGCGCATCGCCGTCCTTGTTGATCGCGACGATGGTGCCCGCGTCCTTGATGCCCGTCAGGTGCTGGATGGCGCCCGAGATGCCGATGGCCACATACAGCACCGGCGCGATGATCTTGCCGGTCTGGCCCACCTGCATGTCGTTCGGCACGTAGCCGGCGTCAACGGCAGCGCGCGATGCACCCACGCCGGCGCCCAGCTTGTCGGCCAGTGAGTAGATGATCGAGAAGGCCTCCGCCGAGCCGAGCGCACGGCCGCCGGAGACGACCTTGGAAGCACTCTGCAGGTCCGGGCGGTCGCTCTTGCCGCTCGCGAGGCCTCGGAAGCGCGTGTGGGTCGGCAGGGCGACATCGACGGTCGCCGCTTCGATCGCCGCGCTGCCGCCGTTGCCGGTGGCCGGCCACGAGGCCGGGCGCACGGTGGCGACGACGGTGCGATCGCTCGGTGCAGCGACCGAGATGATGGCATTGCCAGCGTAGATCGGGCGCTTGAACGCGTGCGGGCCATCGACGGCCATCAGGTCGGAGACCTGGGCCACGCCCAGCAGTGCCGCCACGCAGGGTGCGATGTCGCGGCCGAAGGTCGTGGAGGGCAGCAGCACGTGCGAGTAGCCCGCCGCGAGCTTGGCGATCTGCGGGGCAAGCACCGCGGCCAGCGCATGCGCGTTCTCGGCGCGGGCTACGGTGATGACTTTCGCCACACCGGCGATCTGCGCGGCCTGCGCGGCGACGCCCGCAGCGTCGGCAGCGAGCACGGCGATGTGGATGTCGCCGCCGATCTTCGCGGCGGCGGTGACGCAGCGCGCGGTGGCGGGGTTCAGGTGGCCGTCGAGGTGCTCGGCGACGATCAGGATCGTGTTCATAGGATCGGGCTCATGTCATTCGTTTCCTTCGTCGCCGGCTTACGCCAGGCCCTTTGCTTTGAGCAGCGCCACCAGTTCGGCGACGTCCTTCACCATCACGCCCTTGGTGCGCTTCGGCGGCGGGGCGTAGTGGGTGGTGGCGAGGAAATCCGCGGCCTCGACGCCGAAATCGGCGAGCGGCAGCGTCTCCAACGGCTTGGACTTCGCCTTCATGATGTCCGGCAGCTTGATGAAGCGCGGCTCGTTCAAGCGCAGGTCGGTGGTGATGACGGCGGGGAGGTCAACTTCGAGCGTCTCGAGGCCGGCGTCGACTTCGCGCGTGACGGTCGCAACGTCGCCAGCGACGTCGACCTTCGAGGCGAACGTGGCCTGCGGGCGACCCCACAGCGTCGCCAGCATCTGGCCGGTCTGGCTGCTGTCGTCGTCGATCGCCTGCTTGCCCATCAGCACGAGGCCGGGCTGTTCGCGCTCGACCAGCTTCAACAGCGTGCGCGCAGCGGTGAGCGGTTGCACGGCCGAATCGGTGACCACGTGGATGGCGCGGTTCGCACCCATCGCGAGGCCGTTGCGCAGATGCGCTTGCGCGTCGGCCGGGGCGATCGTTGCGACGATGATTTCGGTGGCGATGCCCTTATCGCGCAGACGCAGGGCTTCTTCGAGCGCGATGTCGTCGAAGGGGTTCGGCGAGAGCTTGACGCCCTCGGTGACGACGCCGGAACCGTCCGGCTTGACCTGGATGCGGACGTTGTAGTCCACCACCCGCTTGTAGGCGACGAGGATCTTCATGACTTCGATTCGATGGGGAAGGGCGGCCGCACGGTGGCGGGCCCCCGATTCTAGCGGCTGCGCGCGGGCCGGTCGTGGGCGCGCTGTCGATCCGGTGACAACGATGCGCGCAACCGTTGGCGATGACGCCGTCCGCGCCGCGGGGTTCCATACGGTCAGCGGCTTGCCGGTGACCATTTTTCTGGTCACAATGCGATGGCATGAGCACACTCACCCTCAATCTCGCGGAAGCGAAGGCACGCTTGTCCGAGCTGACCGAGCGCGTGACGCACGGCGACGAGGTCGTCATCACCCGCCACGGCAAGCCGGTGGCGCGCATCCAGAAGGTGCGCGAGAAGGCGCGTCGCGTCGATGTGGCCGCATTCCGGCAGGCCACCGGAGAGCAGGCGGAGCAGCCCTCCGCCGCGCTCGTCATCCGTGAGCTGCGCGACGGCGCGCGTTACTGACCCGGTGCGATGGCCTACATCGACACCAGCGTCTGGGTGGCCGCGCTCTGCCGCGAAGCACTGACCGCCCGTGTCCAGACGTGGCTGGAAAAGCAGCCCGCCGGCGCGCTGCATACCAGCGGCTGGGTGCAGGCTGAATACGCCAGCGCACTCGCATTGAAGCAGCGCACCGGACAGCTCGACGCCGCACAGGCGGCGACGGCGATGACCCTGTTCAGCGCGGCGGCCGAGCACGCCTGTCGCCGAGTCAGTGTCGAGGAAGTGGATTTCGCGCTCGCCTCCCGGCTCGTCGCCGATCCGTCCAGCGGCCTGCGTGCCGGCGATGCCCTGCACCTGGCGATGGCGGCTCGCCAGGGCCTCGCCCTCGTCACCCTTGATTCGACCCTTGCGAAGGCCGCCCAGCGTTTTGGCGTGCAGTCGCGATTGCTCCAGGAAGAAACCGCATGATCGTTCCGGTCATCCTCAGCGGCGGCAGCGGCACCCGGCTGTGGCCGCTGTCGCGGCAGAATCTGCCGAAGCAGTTCCTCGCCCTCGCCGGCGCGGAAACCCTGTTCCAGCAGACGGTGAAACGCGCCGCGGGCGTGCCCGACGTCACCGCGCCGCTGGTGGTGGCCAGCGACGACCATCGCTTCCTTGCGGGCGAACAACTGCAGGCCATCGGCGTCACGCCGCGCGCCATCGTGCTCGAGCCGCTGGCCCGCAACACCGCGCCCGCCATCGCGCTGGCCGCGCTGCAGGTGGCCGAGCGCGACCCCGAGGCCCTGCTGCTGGTGCTGCCCGCCGACCACCGCATTGGCGCGCCGGTGCGCTGGGTGGCCGCCGTGCAGAAGGCGCGGGCGCAGGCGGCGGCTGGCGCGCTGGTCACCTTCGGCATCGCGCCGACGGAAGCCCACACCGGCTACGGCTACATCCGCTGCGGCGGGCCGTTGGACGAGGGCGTGTTCGCCGTCGAGCGTTTCGTCGAGAAGCCCGACGCCGCGACCGCGCACGCCTACCTCGCCGACGG
>DMHI01000269.1:0-1161 GCA_003449515.1 Lysobacteraceae bacterium
GCGCCGGCACAAGGCTATGGCACATGGCCGCCGGGCTGCCCCGACTCCCTCGGGGGACGAAAGACCGTGGCCCGCGGTCACGAATGTGCCAGGGCACTCGCCACACAGGCGCGGCCAGGCCGAGATCGGCAAGGGACGCGACGCATCGGCCTGCGCATCTGCGGGTGCGCATGCCGACGCGGCTACGGCTCCGGCATTTACTGATCCACCCCAGGGCGGCCACGTGCCGCCCGCATTTGAAAGTAGTAGCACCATGATTGACCAACACGCCGCGCACTGCGGCAATTACCTGCAGAACCTTTGCCACCAGCTATCCAGCGCGGCCCGGCGGGGCTGGGCGCGGCGCTAGTGGTAGAGGATGGCGGATGTGGATTTCTTCGCCCCCGGCGCACGTCTCGCACTGGAGCTTGAATGCCTGCTGATGGACACACGCGACACTGCTGTGCAGTCGCGCTGGTGGGACTCGGCCCACGAGGCGCTGGAGCAGTGGCGGCAGGCAGTCCGGGCCATGGAGGCGGCCGACGCAGTGCAGCCCGAGGCATCCACCACGCTTGAGCAGGCGACTTTCCAAAGGAGCATGACGTGAAGTACTACGAATTTGTCACGGGAGACACCATCGAGATCGCTCCCGGTCGAACACTGAAACGCATCCGGGCCGTTGCCGAAATTGCGGCGCTCGGCGTTGCCGCAGGTCAACTTGGCGGCTACATCGAGCACGAGAAAAACCTTTTCGGCAACGCCTGGGTCTCCGGCAGCGCCCGGGTCGACGGCGACGCCCTGGTCTCCGGCAACGCCCTGGTCTACGGCGAAGCCCGGGTCTCCGGCAACGCCCATGTCTGCGGCGACGCCAGGGTCTGCGGCAGCGCCCGGGTCTACGGCAGCGCCCGGGTCTACGGCAGCGCCCAGGTCTACGGCAGCGCCCTGGTCTACGGCAGCGCCCAGGTCTCCGGCAGCGCCCATGTCTGCGGCGACGCCTGGGTCGACGGCGACGCCCAGGTCTACGGCAACGCCTGGGTCTCCGGCAGCGCCCGGGTCGACGGCGACGCCCTGGTCTCCGGCAACGCCCATGTCTGCGGCGACGCCAGGGTCTGCGGCAGCGCCCGGGTCGACGGCAGCGCCCGGGTCTACGGCAGCGCCCAGGTCTACGGCAGCGCCCGGGTC
>DMHI01000269.1:1528-9945 GCA_003449515.1 Lysobacteraceae bacterium
GCCCAGGTCTACGGCAGCGCCCAGGTCTCCGGCAGCGCCCAGGTCTCCGGCAGCGCCCATGTCTGCGGCGACGCCTGGGTCGACGGCGACGCCCAGGTCTACGGCAACGCCCTGGTCTACGGCGACGCCCAGGTCTGCGGCGACGCCATGATCGACGAGAACGGGCTCATCTTCTGGGCTTCGAAAGTGGGTAGTGATAACGGAACGCTCACGGTCTACAACACGAAGTCCAACGAGCTCGAGGTGACGCGCGGCTGTTTTTGCGGCTCGGTCGATGATTTCTTAGCCGCACCCGAAGCCAAGCACGACGACGACACTCATCTTGAGTATCGACTGCTGATCGAAGTGGCTACGTCTCGCATCACACGCGCACGCGAACGGCTGAGGGATAAGGCATGAAGGAGCAAGTATGACCGCTTTCATTTGCCCTCCGCAGGAGCTTCCTGCGAAGAAAGTGCGCCAGATCGTGCGCGATGCCGGATGCGACTGGCCCGAGGACGACAGCCGGGAGTCGAGGCGGTGGCGCTTCAATGTCCACCGGATCGTGAATGCCGCATGGCACCAAGGATTCGCAGATCACGCCAGAGCGCAGCGAGTTGGCGAGGAAGCGATGAGGAAGATGTTTGGGGGTGGCGAATGCGCTACCTGAGCGTGTGTAGCGGCATCGAGGCCGCGTCCGTGGCCTGGGGGCCGCTCGGCTGGCAGGCTGCGGCCTTCAGCGAGATCGAGCCCTTCCCGTGCGCCGTGCTGGCCCACCACTACCCAGATGTGCCGAACCTCGGCGATATGACAACCATTTCCCGCCGCGTGCTCACTGGCGAGGTTAGCGCGCCCGATGTGTTCGCAGGGGGGGACGCCCTGCCAGGCGTTTTCTGTCGCAGGACTGCGCAAATCCCCCGCCTTCAGGCGGGGGAGGATGTCAATGCAGCCGCTCGTACATTCGCTCGCGCAGGCGCTCCAGTTTCTGCTGCTCAACGTGCAGGTCGCGCTCGAACTGCTCGTGGCTGATGCGCCCGGTGTCGAGTTGGCGCTGCAGTTGGCGGATGTTGCGCTCGATCTCGACTTCCGCAATCCGGGTGCGCGCGCGCAGGTTCTGCTCGAGCACGTCCTGCGGGTAGCTGCCCAAGCGCACGCCGACCGAGCGCGCCAGCGCCTGCGCCGTCGAGGCCTCGCGCCCGAAGGCGTCGGTGCGGCCCCGCAGCGAGCCGACCACGCCGTCCCATGCGTGCGTGTTGGGCAGGATCACCAGGTTGGGCATCAGCGCCTTGTACAAGTGGTCAGCCACCTTGGCCGCCTTCTGCGCGCCGGTGTCGGTCTCCAGTGTGATCGGGCGGCCGGTGAACATGCTTCGGTTGGCCACGATCTCGCCGAAGATCACCAGCGGCCCGCCAGGCACCAGCGGCGGAAACCACGGCAGCGCGGTGTTGGGTGCGGCAACATCGACCACATCGCTGACGGGCACCCAGCGGCGCACGTCGAGGAACACCGGCGAGCCGTGCTCGTCGTTCCACGGCATGCGGATCATCTTCGGCACGATGCCCCAGACCCCGCCGGCGAGCTGGTCAGGCAGCAGCGCGCGAGTGCGCTCTTCGTCCTCCGCGCTCTCGCCGGCGATCATCGAGCCCAGTGCGCTCAGGCCGCCGGCGAACATCATGAGCTTGATGAGCTTGTGCGGCTTCTTGCCCATCGTCTCCAGCAGCATCGGCACCGCGCGGTAGGTGTAGCTGATGAAGGGCCACGCGGTGGCACGCATGGCCTGGATCCATGGCGCATTGATGCGGTAGTCGAGGAACGAGCGGCGCGCCACCTTGCCCGCGGCGACATCATCGGCGCCAGTCTCCTTCTCGCGCAGCCACGCCGCCAAGCGAAACACGTCGTCCTCGCGCTGGTAGAGGTCGATCATGTTCTTGCCCTCGGTGACCACAGCCGTCACCGGGCGCGAGAGCTTGGCCGACTCCCACGCCTGCGGCCAGCGCAGATGCAGTGCGTGCTGCAGCGCGGCGAGCACGCCCACCTGAGCGGCGCCGCTGGCGTTGCCCTTGGTGGCGAGTTCGCGTTCCAAGACATCGAGCAGCGGCGCGAGCTGATCCTGCGCGATCTCGTTGGTCACCCACGTGCCCACATCGCCGCCGGCGTCCTGGTAGCGGTCGAGGATGACCCGCGCGGCCTCGCGGTCTGGCATGCCAGCGCGCGCCAGCACGTTGCCGACGCCGCCGATCAAGCCCTGGCCGTCGCGTTGGCTCGCGCCCAGCAGGATACGCAGCGCCTTGTAGATGTGCCCAGCGGATACGTCATGCCAGTCGGCCATCACGAAGCTCGACATGACGTTGTTCATGTGCACCGCCGGGCTGAGCGCCGTTTTCGCGAGCTTCCATGCCAGCAACACCTGCGCATAGACCTCGCCGAATGGCGCGTACTCGGTGTTGACCACGTGGCGGATGTCGTTCCACACCGGCCCCGGGATGATGCGCCCGGCCAGCGCGCCGTACTTCAGCACGTCGGTGCCGGTCACCTTGGTCTGCGGCACGCGCACCCACTCGTCGGTCTTGAACGTGTCGCGCCAGCGCTCCGACGCATCGACCAGCGAGCCGGTCTTGATTTCCTCGCCGGGCTTGAGCGCCTGCGTGCGCGCCATCCACTCGAAGTAGCGCCCGATCTCGACGTCGTGGATCATGCCCTGCAGCGTGCGCGCGATCGCGAAGCGGGCCTCGTCGATCTCGCCCATCTGCTCGCGCTCTTGCTTGGTCCAGTCGCGCCAGAGCACCACGCGGTCGCCGCGCACGTCGCGCACCTCGAACACGCCGGTCTGATCCCAGTCGCCGTAGCGCGGCGGCAGCGGCTGCCCGGCTGGCCAGTACGCGACTTCGACCACGCGCCCGGGAGGCTTCTGGCCCTCGACGCCGGGCAACGCGGCCACACCCTCGCCGCTGGGTGCGCGCCGCTCGAGCCGGATGAAGCGCTCGTTCTTGAGCGCCGCATCGGCGCGGCCGGCGCGCAGCTTGCGACCCCACCACTCGGGCGCGGTCGCGCGCATCTGCGCCATGCCGGCGTCAATCTCCAGGCCGCGGCCGCGGTACTGGTCGCCCAGCACCGTGATCGCGCGCCGGCGCATCGCCTGGTGCTCTGGGTCGGCGCCGACGACGTGCTTGAGGTAGCTGCGCCGCACGTAGGCGAAGCGGTGGCGCTGGTACGCCTCGGGGCTGAGTTGGCCAAGTCGCACAGCTTCGCGCGAGAGGTCGTCGATCATCTGCTGCACTTCGCGCAGCACGCGCACCGAGTCCTCAGGCAGGCCGCGCAGCCTGTCGTTGTAGGCCGCGCGCTCGGCGCCCTCGGGCAGGTTCATCCACTCGTAGACCACGCGGCTCTCGTCGCGCGAGAGCGAGCCCAGCCGGTCGAGGAAGACGCCGACGCGGCGCATCTGCACGCGCTTGGCCGCATCGAGCAGCGTGCGCCGGTCGATGACCGCTTCGGGCACGCCGTAGTCGGCGACGACGCCGGCCTTGATCCGCTCGGGCGTCCAGCGCTGCAGCAGGTCGCCGATGCGGTCGTAGACCCAACTCGTCGTTGCCTCCAGCCCCACGCCGCGCGAGACCGCGCGCATGACGCGGTCGATGGGCTTGCTGGTGGCCGCAGGCGTCTCGATGATCGCCTGCGCGCGCTCGGCCGCAGTGCGGGTGTCGGGCGGCGCTACAGCGTCTGGCTTGCGGCGGCTGTAGAAGATGCGCTCTTGCGGCGCCCAATCTCGGCCTGTAGCCTGGTCTCGCTTAAGGTCGGGCAGTTGCCCGCGTAGCCCGTCCAGTACGGTCTTGTCCGAGCGCGGCAGCGCAAACAGGTCGTCGAGTGCGGCCAGATCGTCGGCCGGCGTCTGTGGCGCGCCCTGCGGCGCGCGGCTGAAGTGCGTCGGCCCGGCCTCAGCATCGCCCGCCCCGCGCACGATGCTCGCGCCGCCAGTATCCGGCGCGGATTGGTCATTCGGCAGAAGCTTTGCAAGTCTTTCTTTCGCCGCTTGGAGTCGCTCTGTGATTGCGGCATGCCCTGGGTACTTTTCCAGCTTTTTTGTTTCGCGTTGAATGTCATCCATCGCATCCATTACCTCAGCAAGCTTGGAGTCGATGGCCTTAAGCACCTCAGGAGTTGAATCCAAAAGTAATTGCTTCGGCTTGACAGACGCATAACCGTCACTGTCTGTCCCTGTCCTGTCAGCAAGGTAGACGCGGGGCGCTGAACGCCTGTCCTGCATCCTCAAAAAGCCGTACTCAGACAGTCGTTTTGCAATGTCAACGGGGTGCATGTCTCCAGTGACTTCGACAGCAGAAAGCCCCGCATGGGTTGCGCCAGACTGAAAATCCCTACTCTGCTGCGAACCGCTCAAGTCACCTTTTGCGCTAGGCGACCATCGGATATAGACGCGGCCATGCTTCTCGGCAAGCGCTTCAATCTCTGAAACGAACCTGACGCCTGCGTCGATGACGGCATTACCCTTGTCTGCGCCCTGCGGCGCGCGGCTGAAGTGCGTCGGCCCGGCCTCAGCATCGCCCGCCCCGCGCTCGACCCAGTTGCGCGCCGGCAGGATGAAGCTGCGCACGATCTCGGCATCCGACAGCGCCAGGCCCTCGAAGCCAGGCACATGCTCGCGCAGCCAAGTCCGGATCGCGGCGATTGCACGCTTGACGAAGCCCAACTCGGGCCGGGTCTGCGCCATCTCGGCCAGCACTTCCTCGGCCACCTGCCGGCGTGAGGCGGTCAGCAGAGCCCGGGCCGCCTGGTCGAGCGCGGCGCCGGCGAGTTCGCTCTTGCCAGCTTCGCGGCGCAGGCTGGCGACTTCGGCGCGCGCCTCCTGCAGCGTGATCGGCAGGCCGTACTGCGTGGCCTTGGCGCGCATCTCGGGCGCACGCACGTGCGCGATCTGATCGAGGATCGCATCGAGCCGGCCGCCGAAGACGCCGCGCAGGCCGTAGTGCCCGAGCGCTTCGTGGAACAGCACGCGCACGACGTCGGCGGGCCGGTTGAGTGCGCCGGCGACGATGTAGACCTTGCCGCGGTAGAAGAAGCCCTCGGGCTCGCCGCTGGCGCCCGCGCTGCGCTGCTGCGCGTCATGCTGGCGCACGGCCTCAGGGACAGCCGCATCCTGCATCGATGCGACGACCTCGACCTCGGGCGCGTTGGCCCAGAGCGCGCGGATCGCTTCGACGATGCGGCCGGCCTCGGCTGTGGGCATGCCGCGCTGGGCGGCGCGCCGGGCAAACACTGCGCCGGCGTCCCTGGCGGTGACTTCGACCGCCGCGCGGCGCGCCGCGGTGTCGCCCTTGGGGTACGTGCGGATGTCGTCCACACCAGCCGCGCGCAGCGCTTCGAGTGCGCGCGGGGTGACGCCTTCGGGCACCACGGCTGCACGGAACTCGCCCAGGCCCACCACGCGCGGAATCTTGGCCTCGAAGTACGCCGTGGGCAGGTTGCGCAGCTTGGCGAGGAATTGGCTGGCGCGCTCGGCCGCTGCGTCGCTGATCTCGTGGCCCATCTCGCGCGCTGCTGCGCGCACGCCGCGGGTTGCCGCGCTCTCCAGGATCGCCGCCGCGGTGTTCGACGGCATGTCCGGCGAAAACGCCCGCGCGACCTCCAGGAACTCGGTGTTGATCTCGTCGCGCACGGCCTCGAACTGCTCGGCCGGGATCAGCCGGTCGCGGCTGCGGCGGATCTGCTCGACGCTGCGAAAGCGTGGCGTGACCCTGGCCCGAATCGCGCCGGCGCCAGCGATCGCGCCCTCGCCGCCGCGCAAATCGCGCTTGAGCAGCCTGACCACGTTGTCCAGCGTGTGCGGCAGGTAGCGCCGCCGGCCGGCCGCGGTGTAGCCATCGAAGACGCGCTCCGACTTCGTGACCGCCTCGAGCTGGTCGATCACATACTGCTGGAACTCGTTGGCCAGGCCGGCCTGCTCGATCTGCCGCTCCAGCGCGCGGCGCGTCTCGTACTCGTCGGCCTGGGGGCGCTCGCGCAGTTGCGCGTCGCGGGCGACCTTGCGCGCCATGTCGCGCACGACGTTGCCCTGGAAACCCTCGTCACGGTCGAGCGCGCTGACCAGCGCGTCGAGCCCCTCCAGCGTCGCGCGGTACTGCGCCAGCGCTGCCTGCGCAAAGCCGGTGTCTTCCGTCAGGCCGTGCGCGTCGGTGCGGCTCAAGTACGGCGCCAGCGCCGAGGCTTCGAGCGCGGCGCGCTGCTCGGGCGTGAAGCCTGTCTCCGGCACCACCTGTGGCTCGATGCCGCGCTCGGCCAGGAACGTGCCCATGACCACGGGCTCGCGCTCCAGCGTGCGCTGGCCGTCGGTTTGCAGCTCGGAGTGCGGCACTTCCAGCCGCAGGCCCATGCGCTTTGCCATCGGCGCGAGCTTGCGCGCCAGCGCATCGACCGCACGCCGATCAAGTTCGCGCTCGACCCTTGGGTAGCGCGGCGAGTAGATGTCCGCGCCGAAGACCTGCGCGCCGCCGCGCGGGTCGGCCATCGCCGGGTCGCCGATCAGCGTGATCTCGCCGAAGTTGGTGATCGACTCACCCTTGCGGGTCACGGCCAGCGATGGCACCGGGATGCCGCCCATTTTGGCCGCGTGCAGCAGATTTTCCGCGGTCAGGCTGTGCGCGATGACCAGATCGCGATCTTGTTGGGCCGGGCGCCGGCTGAAAAGCGGCGGCGTCGTGTCCTGCCGGCCCTCCTGGCGCTGCAGTTCGAACTGCCCGGCGCCGGCCTCGCTTTCGCGGCGAACCTGCTCGCGCTGCTGCGCCTGCGGCTCGCCGGCCGCGCGCTCTTGCTGCGCCAGTACCTGCGCCGCAGTGGGCGCCGTCAGTGCCGCAGCGGGTGCGTCTTGGACAGCGCCCGCTCGAACGCCTCGGGCGTCTGCGGCACGTGCGTCTGCTGGTGCCGCGGCTCGGCCTGCATCGGCAAGCCCTGGGGCAGGCCCAGCGCCGCCATCGCCTGCTCGATGGCCAGGCGCAACTCGCGCGCCTGCTGCGGTGTCGGCATCTGCTCGCTGTTGTCCCAGGCCAGTTGCAGCAACTGCCGCCCGGCCTGCACCGAGCTGCTGCTGCCCTCCTGCAGCCCGTTGCGCACCAGGATCGTGCCCAGGATCGCCGCGGCCATCGGGCTCTCGCGTGCGGTCTTGGGCTCCAACTTGCGCGGCTGGTTCATGCTGTGCTCCGGTGATGGCCGCCAGAATCTCGATCGGCCCGGCCGGTGCCCGGCCGAACATGTCAGCGCCCGCGCGCGTGGCCGCGGCCGCTGCCACGTAGTCCTGCAGTGAACGCTCAAGCCTCGCACGCCCCACGGGCCGCGTCAAGTACTGCCCGTCGTAGAACAGGCGCAGCATGCCCTGCGTCACCGCATCGGGCGGCGCGCCGGTGAGCAGGTCGGGCTGGTTGACCAGATCGGCCAAGCCGCGCCTCTCGCGGCGCGCGCGCTGGATCAGGTGCAGCGCCTGCATCAGGTTGTCGCTGACGTCGGTAGCCGGGTTGATCGCCCCAGCGCGCGCGGAGTCGCGCAGGTTGGCCCAGGCGCCGGCGACGTTGCGCAGCGCCTCGCCGGCGGCCTTGATGTCGGTGTCGGTCGAGTCGAACATTTCTTCGACCAGCGCCGAATCCGCGTAGGCCGCCTGCATCAGCGCGGCCTGGATGCGCCGGCGGCCGTCCTGCGACAACTGGCCGTCGGCCTGCATCAGTGCCGCCGTGTCCTGCCCGGCCGCGCGCAGCCGCCCGACGAAGGCGCGCACGAAGTCGCGGTTGGCCGCCGAGGCCACGTCGCCGGGCTGCCACGTCTCGAGCACGGTCGAGTCCAGCAGCGGCGCGTCCTGGCGCGCGAGTTCGGCCGGGCTCATCGCCAGCGTCTGGCCCTGGCTGCGCGCGCCGATGTCGCGGGTGTTGTCGCGCTCGGAGTACAGCCGCACCAGCATCGGCTGGCGCATGCGCGCGATCGTCTCGGCGCTCACGCCGTGCAGCGCGGCATCAGCCTTGAGCCCGGCCACGTAAGGCTCGGCCGTGCCCAGTTCGAAGGCGGCGCGCACGCCGGCGGTGCGCGCGTTGTTCAAGGCCTTGATCTGGCCGGGCACCTGCGCGTCGAAGGCCGGGTTCGCGCGCCCATCGGCAAAGTGCGAGGGCTGCACGCTGGGCGCTTCGACCACGGCGTAGCGGAAGGGCACACGCTGGCCGTCGCTCATCACCGCCACGTCTTCGCGCCCGAGCTGCTCGGGGCGGATCTGGCGCGTGTCGTCGCCCACGGCGAAGGCCATCGGCGCGCCGGCCTCGGGCGTGCGGCTGGGCCCCAAGCGCAGGTAGTCGGGAGCGCGCGCGATCTCGGCCATCTGCACAACAGAGGCCGCGCGCGAGCGGTCGCGCGGCTGCAGCGCGGCGCGATCGAGATCGGAAGAGCGTCGTGTA
>DMHI01000180.1 GCA_003449515.1 Lysobacteraceae bacterium
TGCGCACCGCGCGCGAGCTCGACCTGCCCACCCTCGAGGCCGCCCGCGCGCTCGAGCACGACGCCATGCTCGACAAGGCCGGCGTCGCCTTCCGTGGTGCCAAGGCGATCGCGGCGGCCTTCGGCGTCGACGTCCAGGCCGCGCTCTCGCAGGTGCAGGCCGAGGTGGTGGAGATCGACCCCGCCGGAGACCGCGCCGTGGTCCGTGTGCGCTATCCCCTGCTGGGCCAGCAGGTGGAGTTCCAGCAGCCGATGGTGCGCATCGATGGCGGCTGGTACCGCGAGGACGCGATCGATGCGCTGAACGCGGCGTTGGCGGCCGAGGCCGAGGCCGCTCCGGCACCCGGCGCCGCCACCGCGGCCCGCTGAGCGACCGGCCGTGCCCGCCGTGGCCCTCGATGCCAGCGTGAAGGGATACGTGCGACCGCCGTGGTGGGCGCGCGTTCTCGAGTGGCTGCTGAACCCGTGGATCGAGATCACCCGCGATCCCGACCTGCCGCCGATCACGCTCGACCGCCCGGTCTGCTACGTGCTCGAGCACTACGGCATCAGCAACATGCTGATCCTCGACCGCGCCTGCCGCGAGGCCGGGTTGCCGTCGCCGCTGGCGCCGCTGCCGGGTGATCCGCTGGGACGCGGTCGCGCCTACGTCGCGCTGTCGCGTCGCCGCAACGGCCGGATCGGTCGACCGGCGAACCGCACGCACTCCGACGCCCTCGCGCGCCTGCTGATGGCGCACCGGATGAACCCGCAGCAGGACGTGCAACTGGTGCCGGTGTCGATCCTCGTCGGGCGTGCTCCCGATCGGCAATCCGGCTGGTTCTCGGTGCTGTTTTCCGAAAACTGGACGCTGGTGGGCCGCTTCCGCCGGCTGTTGGCCATCCTGCTCAACGGCCGCGGCACCGTGGTGCGCTTCGCGTCGGGTTTCCCGGTGCGCGAGATCCTCTCCGAGGACCTCCCGCAGGAGCGCGCCGTGCGCAAGACCGCACGGGTGCTGCGCGGGCACTTCCGCCGCGCGCGCGCGGCGATCATCGGGCCCGATCTTTCAACGCGGCGCCTGCTGGTCGATCGCGTGGTCGACGCCGAGCCGGTGCGCAAGGCGATCGCCGATACCGCGCGCCGCGACAACACCACCGCGGCCGAGGCCTGGAAGAAGGCCTACAAGTACGCCTGGGAGATCGCCGCCGACTACTCGCATCCCGTCGTCCGCTCGCTGAGCTTCGGCCTGACGGCGTTCTGGAACCGCATCTACGACGGCGTGCAGACCCACCACCTCGACAGCCTGAAGGCCGTGGCGCCCGGGCGCGAGGTGATCTACGTGCCGAGCCACCGCAGCCACATGGACTACCTGCTGCTGAGCTACCTGCTCTACCGGAACGGCATCGTCCCGCCGCACATCGTCGCCGGCATCAACCTCAACATGCCGGTGATCGGCCCGATCCTGCGTCGCGGTGGCGCGTTCTTCATCCGTCGGAGCATCAAGGGCAACGCGCTCTACGCCGCCGTGCTTGGCGAGTACGTGGCGCAGTTGATGGGCGAGGGCTTCTCGATCGAGTACTTCATCGAGGGCGGACGCTCGCGCACCGGCCGCCTGCTGCAGCCCAAGGGCGGGATGATCGCGATGACCCTGCGCGCCTTCCTGCGCGCGCCGCGTCGCCCGGTGGTGTTCCAGCCGGTCTACATCGGCTACGAAAAGCTGATCGAAGGCGACAGCTACCTCGACGAGCTGACCGGCCGGCCGAAGCAGAAGGAGAGCGTCGGCGCGCTGCTGGTGGCCGCGATGGGCACCCTGCGCCGCCGCTACGGCCAGGTGGCCGTGAGCTTCGGCGAGCCGATCCTGCTCGAGGACGTGCTGGCCGAGCGCGCGCCGGGCTGGAAGGCGGAAGCGAGCGACCCCGACGCCAGGCCGGAGTGGTTCGGCGAGGTGGTCGATGACCTCGCCCTGCGCATCCAGCAGAACATCAACCGCGCCGCCGACGTGAACCCGATCAACCTGCTCGCCGTGGCCCTGCTGGCCACGCCGAAGCACGCGATGGACGAGGCCGACCTGCTCGCCCAGCTCGCGCTGTCGAAGAAGCTGCTGGCCGCGTTGCCCTACAGCGACCGCGTCACCGTCACGCCGATGTCGCCCGAGCAGATCGTCGCCTACGGCGAGGCGATGGGGGTGATCCGTCGCATCCAGCACCCGCTGGGCGATGTCTTCTCGATGGAAGGCGACACCGCGGTGCTGCAGAGCTATTTCCGCAACAACGTGCTGCACCTGTTCGCCGCACCGGCGTGGATCGCGCTGTGCTTCCAGAACAACCGGCGCATGAGCCGCGCCGGCGTGCTGCGCCTCGGCCGCACCATCTATCCCTTCATCCGGGCGGAGCTGTTCCTGCCGTGGAGCGACGACGAGTTCGCCGAGCGGCTGGACGCCACGATCAACCTGTTCGTCGCCGAAGGCCTGCTCACCCCGGCGAGCGAGGACGACGGCGGTTTCCTCACCCGCGGCCCCGGCCAGACCGACGAGGTGTTCCGCCTGCGCGCCATCGCGCATTCGCTGCAGCAGGCCTTCGAGCGCTACTTCATCGCCATCGCCACCCTGGTGCGTCGCGGCCCGCGCACGATCAGCGCCAGCGAGCTCGAAAGCTTCTGGCAGCTCGCCGCGCAGCGGCTGTCGCTGCTTTACGCGCCCGCCGCGCCGGAGTTCTTCGACAAGAGCCTGTTCCGCGGCTTCATCGTCCAGCTGCGTGAAATGAAGCTGGTGTGGCTGTGCCCGGACGGCAAGCTCGATTTCGACGAGGCCCTGCGCGCCTGGGACAAGGACGCGAAGATCGTGCTCGGCCGGGAGCTGCGGCAGACCATCACCCACATCACCAGCGACGTCGGCGGTGGTGGCCGCAGCACCGGCGAGAGGCCGGCGTACAAGGGCTGAGGCGAGGCCTCAGGCGTCGAGATCGGGGATCAGCTTGCCCTCGATCCACGCGATCTGATCCTTCACCGCCAGCTTGCGTTTCTTCATGCGCTTGAGGCGCAGCTCGTCGCACTCGGGATTGGCCGCCAGTGCGGCGATGGCGGCATCGAGGTCGCGATGCTCGCTTCTGAGCTCGACGAGACGATGCGCGAGTTGGCCGGGGTCGAAGGGATGCATGCGGGTTCCGAGCCTACACCGCGCCGGTGGCTGCCGGGCAGGGTGGCGCCCGGCCAGCGGGTAGAATGGCACCCCGAATCGCGACCCCGCTGCACCGACCCCATGGCCCTCGCCGAGACGCGCCCCGCTCCAGCCGCGGGCGCCGCGCACCCGCTCGATCCGCACGAGATCAACAAGCTGCAGAAGCGCCTGCGCCACCAGGTGGGGCAGGCGATCGCCGATTTCGGGATGATCGAGGACGGCGACCGCATCATGGTTTGCCTGTCCGGCGGCAAGGACAGCTACACGATGCTCGACGTGCTGCGCCAGCTGCAGGCGGTCGCCCCCGTGCGCTTCGAGCTGATCGCGGTGAACCTCGATCAGAAGCAGCCCGGCTTCCCGGAGCACGTGCTGCCCGACTACCTGCGTTCGATCGGCCAGCCCTTCCACATCATCGAGCAGGACACCTACTCGGTGGTCAAGCGCGTTGTGCCCGAGGGCAAGACGATGTGCTCGCTGTGTTCGCGGATGCGCCGCGGCGCGCTCTACACCTGGGCCGCCGAGAACGGCATCACCAGGATCGCGCTCGGCCACCACCGCGACGACCTGCTGGCCACCTTCTTCCTGAACCTGTTCTTCCACGCGAAGCTCAGCGGCATGCCGCCGAAGCTGCAGAGCGACGATGGCCGGCACACGGTGATCCGTCCGCTGGCTTACGTGAAGGAAGCCGACATCGCCGCCTACGCGCAAGCGAAAGCCTTCCCGATCATCCCATGCACGCTCTGCGGCTCGCAGGAGAACCTGCAGCGCAAGGTCGTCAAACGGATGCTCGACGAGTGGGAGCGCGAGACGCCGGGTCGGCTGGAGACCATCAGCCGCGCACTGGCTGACGTGCGGCCCTCGCAGCTCTCCGACCGCACGCTGTTCGACTTCATGGCACTCGGCCGACGCGGCGATGCGCCGCTGCCCGACCTGCAGGCGTGGATGACCGGCGCGCCCGGCGCCGGCACCGCGACCGCCGTCGCAGGCGCTGCGACCGACAACGCCGATGCTGGGGCCGCGGCACCAACCCCGAAACCCGATGCCCTGGCCGCGCTGCGCGCCCGGGCCTTCGATCCGATCTGGAACCCCTGATGTTTTTCCGCAACCTCACGTTCTTCCGCTTCCCATCCTCGCTCAACGCCGCGCTCGACACCCTCGAAGACCGCCTCGTCGAACACCCGCTGAAACCCGTTGGCCCGCTGGAGCTCGGCAGCCGCGGCTTCGTCGCTCCGATGGGCAACGAAGGCGCGGCGATGACGCATCGCCTCGGTGACTTCACCTGGCTCGCGCTCGGCCGCGAGGACCGCCTGCTGCCCGGCTCGGTGGTCAACGACGCGCTGGCGAAGAAGCTCGCCGGGATCGAAGCGAAGGAAGGGCGCAAGCTCGGCGGCAAGGCGCGCAAGCAGCTCAAGGACGACCTGATCCACGAGATGCTGCCCAAGGCCTTCATCAAGGGCTCGCGCACCTCGGCTTCGATCGACGCCAAGCACGGCGTCATCGCCGTCGATGCCTCATCGAAGAAGTCGGCTGAAACACTCGTCTCCGAACTGCGCCACGCGATGGGCAGCTTCCCGGCCGTGCCGGTGAACGCCGAGGTGTCGGTGCGCGCGGTGATGACCGGCTGGCTCACCGGCGAACCGCTGCCCGAAGGGCTCACGCTCGGCGACGAGTGCGAGCTGAAGGATCCGGTCGACGGCGGTGCCATCGTCAAGGCGCAGCGCCAGGAGCTCACCGCCGACGAGATCACCAGGCACATCGAGACCGGCAAGCAGGTGACCAGGCTCGCTCTCGTGCTCGACGACCACGTCAGCTTCGTGCTCGGCGAGGACCTGATCGTGCGCAAGCTGAAGTTCCTCGACGGTGCCGTCGACCAGCTCGAGAACACCGAGCGCGATTCGCTGGCCGCCGAGCTCGACGCGCGCTATGCCCTGTTCAGCGCCGAGCTGCACACGTTGTTCGGTGTGCTGGAAAAGGTGCTGAAGCTCAGTCGCGTCGACTGATCCGTGGCTTCACCCGACGCGGCCGCCACGCGCGAGAGCGCCCACCTCGGCCTTCTGCTGCCCGACGGCGTGCCCGTGCCGCTGGTGCGTGTGCGTGATCGCCGCGCGCGCCGGCTGCGCCTCACGGTGAACGAGCGCGGCGTGCGGCTGTCGGTGCCGTTGCGCGTCCCGGAGCATGTGGCCGAGGCGTTCGTGCAGGACCAACTGGGCTGGATCGCGGCGCAGTGGGGCCGGCTTCGTGACCCGCGCGGACCGGTCGAATGGGCCTTCGGCGCGGTCGCTGCGCTGCCCCTCGCCGGCGAGGAGTGCGTGATCGAGTGGATCGAAGCGCGCAGCGCCCGCATCGAACGCGTCGCGGCCGACGCTGACGCAGCGAGCGGTGCGGGACCGGACCGGCTTCGCATCCTGGCGCCGGCAAGCGCCTCCGCGGCCGCGCTGCGCCGCGCCCTCGCCGAGTTCTATGCGGCCGAGGCGCGCACCGCGATCCAGCGCTGGCTGCCGGCCTACCTGCCGGGCCTGCCGCGCCCGCCGCGCGCCTTCCGGGTGCGCGCGCTGTCGTCGTTGTGGGGCAGCCTGGCAGCGGACGGCACGGTATCGCTCGATCTGGCGCTGGTGCTGGGTCCGCCCGCGGCCCTCGAGTACGTGCTGGTGCACGAGATCTGCCACCTGATCCACGCCAACCACTCGCCGGCGTTCTGGCGCGAAGTGGAAGCGCGGCTGCCGCACTGGCGCGAACAGCGCGCCTTCCTGCGCGGCGCGGCGGGCGGCCGCATGAAAGGGCGGCTGCGCGCCTTGCTGGGCGGCTGAGTCACGCGCCCGCAGCCTGCGCCGGACTCGGCGTGGTCGCAGCGACCAGCGACGGCACCTCGCGCTGCAGCAGTGCCGCCAGCACGGCGACGTGCGTCGGCGCGTCGTTGAGTGCCGGGATGTAGCGCAGGGCCGCGCCGCCGGCTTCGACGTAGGCGTGCGCGTTCTGCTCGGCGATCTCCTCCAGCGTCTCCAGGCAGTCGACGGCGAAGCCCGGACACAGCACGTCGACGGTGCCGGCGTTCGCCTCTCCCCAGGCCTTCAGCGTCGTGTCGGTGGCCGGCAGCAGCCAGGGCTCGCGACCGAAGCGCGACTGGTAGGTGAGCGCCCAGTCGCCGTCGCTCAAGTCGAGCGCGGCGGCGATCGCCCGCGCGCTGGCCTCGCACTGCGCGGCGTAGGGATCGCCGGCATCGACGAAGCGCTGCGGCAGGCCGTGGAAGCTCATCAGCAGCTTCTCGCCGCGGCCATTCGCGGCCCAATGTGCGCGCACGCTGGCGGCGACGGCGGCCACCCAGCCGGTGTCGGTGTGATAGTCCTGCAGCAAGCGCAGGTCGGGCTGGCGGCGCCAGGTCAGCACTTCGCGCATCACCGCGTCATGCACCGAGGCCGAGGTGCTGGCCGAATACTGCGGGTACAGCGGCAGCACGACGATCCGCGTGCAGCCGGCGGCGTCCATCTCGCGCAGCACCGACGCCACCGACGGCTGGCCGTAGCGCATGGCGAAGCGCATATCGGCGTTCGGCAGCACCGCGGCGAGGCCGTGCGTGAGCCGCCGGGTCAGTGCCAGCAGCGGCGAGCCTTCCGGCGTCCAGATCGAGGCATAGGCCTTCGCCACCTTCGGCGAGCGCAGCGGCAGGATGATGAAGTGCAGCACCGGGCACCACAGCCAGCGCGTGAGATCGACCACGCGGTGGTCGTGCAGGAATTCGGCAAGGTAGCGCCGCACGGCGGCCGGCGTCGGCGCCCCGGGCGTGCCGAGGTTCACCAGCAGCACGCCGGTGCGGCCGGCTGCGGCGGGGGGGCGCGCGCTCGGGCGCTGCGCGGCGTTCGACGAGGCGGGCGGGGCAGGGCGGAAGGCCGTGTGCATGCGGGCGTGGCGTCTTGGGGAAGCCGCCAGTATGGTCGGCGGCGTGTCATGGCGGGTTCATGCCCCGCTCAAGCGTGCCTGCCGACACTGCGCCCATCCCATCGAAGGAGCCTCCCATGCGCCTCGCGCTGACCGCCCTGCTGGCCCTGCTGCTGCCGCTGTCGGCCGCCGCCCAGGACAGAGAAATCGAACGCGCCAACAACGCCGTCCGTGTGCTCACCGAGGTGCTGGAAATCCCCGAGGAGTCGATCCCCGAGCGGCTGATCCGCGAGGCCGAGGCGATTGCTGTGCTGCCCGACGTGGTCAAGGCCGGGCTGGGATTCGGCGGGCGCGCCGGTCGTGGACTGATCGCGGTGCGCGGCGCGGATGGCACCTGGTCGAACCCCAGCTTCATCAACCTCGGCGGCGGCAGCTTCGGCTTCCAGGCCGGCGTGCAGGCGGCCGACGTGGTGCTGGTGTTCCGCACCCGCCGCGGCGTCGACAACATCGTCAACGGCAAGTTCACGCTGGGCGCCGATGCCGGCGTGGCCGCCGGCCCGCTCGGTCGCAACGCCCAGGCCAGCACCGATGGACGCCTCGAAGCCGAGATCTTCAGCTACTCGCGCGCTCGCGGCCTGTTTGCCGGCATCGCGCTCGATGGTGCCGTGATCGCCATCGACAACCGCGCCAACCGTCGCGTCTATGGCCGCGACGTGACCGCCCGGATGATCCTCGAGAACCGCGCCCGCCCGCAGGTGGACGCGGTGGTGGCGTTCCGCGACAAACTCGAGGAAGCCAGCGCCCGCGCGGCGCGCTGAGTCGCGGCGGCCGCGACCCCCGCGGCGGCAGGGCTGGGCTATCCTTGCGGCCTGACTTCGGAGCATCCCCATGGGTCTTGGTCTACGCGAACTTCTTGTCATCCTGCTCATCGTGCTGGTGGTCTTCGGCACCAAGCGCCTGATCGGCGCCGGCGGCGATCTCGGCAAGGCCATCCAGAGCTTCAGGAAGGGCATGCGCGACGCGCAGGAGCCGCAGGACGATCCAGCCAAGCTGGAGCCCCCGGCCAACGCGCCGCCGCCGGCGGCGGGCAGCGGTGCCAGCCCCGAGCGCAGGGAAAACGATCGCCCGGGCGCGTGAGCCCGCGCTGGCGCTGAGGCCGTCCCATGTTCGAGCTGGGCTGGATCGAGATTGGACTCATCGGCGTGATCGCGCTGGTGGTGCTGGGCCCTGAGCGCCTGCCGAAGGCGGCGCGCTTCGCCGGCCTGTGGGTGCGCAAGGCGCGCGCGCAGTGGTTCGCGGTGAAGTCGGAACTCGAGCGCGAGATGGGGGCCGAGGCGCTGAAGGCCTCGCTGAACGCCGAGCGCGAGGCCATCCGCGACGCGGTGAAGCAGATCGACGACGAGGCCCGGCAGCTGCGCGACGGGCCTGGCGACGGCATGCCCGGTGCGGGCGACGACGGCGCGCCGAAGCCGCCGTCACCATGAGCGCGCCTCACGACCCGGCCGACCTCGAGCCCGCCGAGCTCGCCAGCGGCCTGATGGCCCACCTGCTCGAACTGCGCCTGCGGCTGATGCGCGCGGTGCTGGCGCTGGGGCTGGTGTTTGCCGCCCTGCTGCCGTTCGCCAACGAGCTCTACGCGTTGCTGGCCGAGCCGCTGCTGCGTTTCCTGCCCGAGGGCGGCCAACTGATCGCCATCGATGTCGCCTCGCCGTTCTTCGCGCCCCTGAAGCTCGCGCTGTTCGTGGCGCTGCTGGTGGCGATGCCCTTCATCCTCTACCAGGCCTGGGCCTTCATCGCGCCGGGGTTGTACCGCCACGAGAAGCGCCTCGCGCTGCCCCTGCTGCTGGCCGCGGTGGGCCTGTTCTATGCCGGTCTGGCGTTCGCCTACTTCCTGCTGCTGCCGGTGATGTTCGCCTTCCTCACCGCGACCGTACCCGAGGGCGTGGCGATGATGACCGACATCAACGCCTACCTGAGCTTCGTGCTGGTGATGGGGCTTTCGGCCGGGCTGGCGTTCGAAGTGCCGGTCGCGGTGATGATCGCCCTGCTGCTCGGCTGGGTGACGCCGGCGCAGCTCTCGGCGTGGCGTGGCTACGTGGTGGTCGTGATCGCCATCGTCGCGGCGCTTCTCACGCCGCCCGACGGCCTGTCGATGCTGATGCTGATGCTCCCGATGTGGCTGCTCTACGAGGCCGGGCTCGCGGTCGGCCGGATCGTCGTGCGCGCACGCCCCGCCGCTCCATGAGCGCCGCGGCGCGCAGGCCCTCCGGGTGCTGGAGGCGGCCTCGCTGCAGGCGCTGGCGTTCGCAGTGCTGCTGGGATGAGTGCTGGTCAGCGCGCTGGCGACGCTGCTGGTGCTGGGGCTTTGACGGTTCGCCGCGCTGCGGGCTCAGGCCTCGAAGCCGGCGGTGGAAGGCGGGCCGGCATCGCCCGGGACGGCCGGTGCAGCGCCGTCATCGCAGGCGGCGCGCCAGCCGTTCAGCATGAAGCCGAACCACAGGGCGCTGATCACCAGCATGGCCACGAACCATGCCACCAGCATGAACAAGGCACCGAGCACTGGGCTGATCAGCATCAGCAGCGACATCAGCACGCCAAGCAGCATCGCCAGCAGACCGCCGATGATCATCACCGGCAATGCCAGCGCCAGCAGCAAGGCCAGCAGGGCCGGCGCGTTCAGCACGGCGGCGCGCAGGCCGCCCAGCAGCGCGGCCACCGGGGCGGTGGCGCGCAACGCTACCGAGACCAGCGCCCAGCCAACGCCCACCGTGACGATCAGCCACAGCGGCACGAAGGCCAACAGCACGCCCACGAGGCCGCCCAGTCCCGGCGGTAGGCCCAGCGCCTCGATCTGCTCCGGTGGCACCGGCGTGCCCGCGCCGGCCTCGGCCTGCAGCGCCATGAAGCGTTCGAGCCAGGCCTGCAGCGCGCCCACCGATTCGAAGCCGACGATGGCCAGCGCGACCAGTGCCATCACCAGCGCCAGGGCGATGTTCACCAGCGCCGACAGCAGGGTCACGGCCACCAGTCGGCCCCAACTGCCGTCGCGGAAGCCGTCCATCACCTGCGCGGCGTGCACCGGCGCACCGCGCTCGGCACCGTCCATCACGCGATACATGCCGGCGACGAACACCGGCAGCAGCAGCAGGGCCACGGCGAGGCCCAGCGCCTGGAACAGGTAGGTCACCGCCGGCGGGGGTGCCATGCCGATCGCTGCCATCAGTTGCGGTGGCAGCGAGGGCAGGAACGACACCAGCACGGCGGCGATCACCGCGCCGATCACGGCCTGGGGCTGTTGCCGGCCGACATCGACGGCGGCGATCAACCAGCGGAAGGGAGCGGTGAATCCAGCCGATCGGGGTGTCATGCGTGAAAGGGGAACCGTTCGAGGGGGACAGGGTGGGATCGCACTGGCGCCATGCTCAGCCGTGGCGGTGCGCCAGCGCATGGCGGACGAAGCGCCGCAGCACCGCGCGTGCCGCTGGCGCCGGGCGCACCGACTCTAGCATCCGCGCATGGCAGTGGCCCTCGCGCTGGAGGGCTTCGCGGCGGGCCTCGATGTAGCCGCGCATGTGCACCACGCCGAACTCGGGATGGAACTGCAGGCCCCAGGTGCGCTCGCCAAGGCGGAAGGCCTGGCAGCCGTCGAGCGCCGAGTGCGCCAGCACCACGGCACCCGGTGGGGCGCTGAGCACGGTCTGCAGGTGGGTGGTCTGTGCCGGGAACTCGGCCGGCATGGCAGCGAACAGCGGATCGCGCGCGGCCTCGTCATGCAGGCGCACCGGCACCGTGCCCATTTCGCGGCCCTGCGGGTTCCAACCCACCTCGCCGCCGAAAGCGTGCGCGATGAGCTGGTGGCCATAGCAGATGCCGAGTATCGGCAGGCCGTGGGCGTGGGCTTTCCGAAGCCAGTCGGCCGTGGCCTCCGACCACGGCTCGCCGTCGGTCACCATCGCGCCGGAACCGGTGACGATCACGCCGGCGAAGCCGCGCGGGTCGGGCGGGGCGTGGCCGTCGAGCACCGGCACGAAGCGGGCCTGGTGGCGCGACAAACCCGCCGCGCTGCGGATCAGGTGGGGGAAGCCACCGTGCCGCCGCAGGCTGGGGACGGGTCGGCCGGTTTCGAGAATCAGGAAGGCGGGCGGATGGCGCACGCGCCGATTGTGGGACGCCGAGTGTGCAGCGTCGAGCCTCCACAGGCGAGGCGACGTGGCGCCGGGTCGCGCGGAGAGCGGCCGTTATACTTGAACGCCCGTTGCCTGATCGAACCGAATGACCGCGCCCACCTTCCAGGAACTGATCACCGGCCTCAACGCCTACTGGGCCGAGCAGGGCTGCGTGCTGATCCAGCCGCTCGACCTCGAGGTGGGCGCCGGCACCTTCCATCCGGCCACCTTCCTGCGCGCGCTGGGGCCGGAAGCGTGGAACGCCGCCTACGTGCAGCCCTCGCGCCGCCCGGGTGACGGCCGCTATGGCGAGAACCCCAACCGCCTGCAGCACTACTACCAGTACCAGGTGGTGATGAAGCCCAACCCCGACCACATCGTCGAGCTGTATTTCGGTTCGCTCAAAGCCCTCGGCATCGACCCGCAGGTGCACGACCTGCGCCTCGTCGAGGACAACTGGGAATCGCCCACACTCGGCGCCTGGGGCTTGGGCTGGGAGGTGTGGTTGAACGGCATGGAAGTCACGCAGTTCACCTACTTCCAGCAGGCCGGCGGCCTCGAGTGCCGCCCCGTCACCGGCGAGATCACCTACGGCCTCGAACGCCTGTGCATGTACCTGCAGAGCTGCGACAACGTCTACGACCTGATCTGGACGCGCGGCCCGCAGGGCGACGTGACCTACGGCGATGTGTTCCTGCAGAACGAGCGCGAGCAGAGCGCCTACAACTTCGAACACGCCGACGTGGCCGAGTTGTTCCACCGCTTCGACGCCTGCGAGCGTGAGGCGCTGAAGCTCGTTGAACTCGGCCTGCCGCTGCCGGCCTACGACCAGGTCTGCAAGGCCTCGCATTCGTTCAACCTGCTCGACGCGCGCCGCGCGATCTCCGTCACCGAACGCCAGCGCTACATCCTGCGCGTGCGCACCTTGGCCCGTTCCGTGGCCGAGGCCTATTTCGCCCAGCGCCAGAAGCTCGGCTTCCCCGGTGTCAAGGACGCGGAGACCCGCGCCAAGCTCGGTCTCGATGCGACGGAGGCCGCGGCATGAGCGCCTCGCTGCTGATCGAACTGGGTGTGGAGGAACTGCCGGTCAAGGCGCTGCCGGAACTGGCGGCGGCCTTCGCCAACGGCATCCATGAAGGCCTGTGGAGGCGCGGCGTGGCGATGGGGGCCGTGCGCACACTGTATTCGCCGCGGCGTTTGGCGGTGCTGATCGAGAGCGTGGCCGCCGAGCAGCCCGAGCAGCGCTCGGAGGTGCCGGGCCCGTACGTGAGCCTCGGCCTCGATGCGACCGGCGCGCCGACCAAGGCACTGGACGGCTTCGCGGCCAAGGCCGGCGTGGCGTGGACGGATCTCGAACGCACCACGGACGCCAAGGGCGAGCGTTTCGTCC
>DMHI01000081.1:0-539 GCA_003449515.1 Lysobacteraceae bacterium
CTCGGCCGCTACGGGCCGTTCGCGCAGATCGGCACCGCGGAAGACGAGGACAAGCCGAAGTTCGCCAGCCTTCGCGGCGGCCAGAGCATGCACACCATCACGCTCGAGGAAGCGATCAAGCTCTTCGACCTGCCGCGCACGCTGGGCGTGTCGAACGGCGAGACGGTGACGGTGGCCGTGGGCCGCTTCGGCCCGTTCGCGAAGCGCGCCAGCACCTACGCCTCGCTCGGCAAAGAGGATGATCCGTACACGATCAGCTTCGAGCGCGCGGTCGAGCTGATCGACGCGAAAGAGCTCGCCATCGCCAACCGCATCATCAAGAAGTGGGACGAGGCCGGCGTCGAGGTGCTCAACGGCAAGTTCGGCCCGTACATCACCAACGGCAGCAAGAACGGCAAGATCCCGAAGGATCGCGAGCCAGCCTCGCTGACGCTGGAGGAGTGCCAGGCGATTCTCGAAGCCGCGCCGGAGGCCAAGGGCCGCTTCGGCAAGAAGGCGGCGGCGAAGAAGGCCGCGGTGAAGAAAGCCGCGACCAAGGC
>DMHI01000081.1:924-11677 GCA_003449515.1 Lysobacteraceae bacterium
AAAAGGCGGCGGTGAAGAAGGCGCTCGCCAAGCGGGCCGTGAAAGCGTCAACGGCGGGCGACAGGCGGCGGGGCTAGTATTGGCCTCCCGCCACTGTCAGCGGCCACCCCGGAAGGAGCCCGCCGTGCCCATTCGCAAGCCCCTGCGCCTCGCCCTTGCCCTGGCCCTCGCCGCGGGCGTCGTTACGCCGTCCGCCCTTCTCGCCCTGAGTGCGCCGGGCGAGCCCCTGCGCGATGCCGCCGCCAAGCGCGCGCCGGTCGCCTTCAAGGCCGCGCATCTGGCACCCTCCGCCGCGCTGCGCCTGCAGCCCCTCGCCGCCGAGCGCCTCGCCGCGCTGCAACGGCACAACGCCGCCACCGGCGGCAAGCGCCTGCAGATCGGCATTTCGCGGGGCGTGGTCGACGAAGCCGAGATCGCGCTGCCACCAGCGTTCTCGTGGATCCCGGTGTCCGGCGGCCACGTGCTGCGGCTGGACATCGTGTCGCCCGGCGCGGCGGCCCTGCGCAGCGCGCTCGACGTCGCCGCCCTGCCCGACGGCACCGAGCTCCGCGTCGCCAGCAGCGCCGGCGGCCCGGTCGAGTGGGCCGACCTGGCGGCGATGCGCGCCGGTGCCGATGGCAACGGCCTGTACTGGACGCCGGTCACGGCGGGTGAGACGCAGCGATTCGAACTGTTCGTCCCCGGGGCCGCGCCGCGTGCCCACGCCGCGCTGCAGCGCGTCTCGCACTTCGTCACCTCGCCGTTCCAACCGCTCGATCTCGGCAAGGCGCTGGGAACGTCGGGCACCTGCAATATCGATGTGGCCTGCCGCACCGGCGCGCTCGGGCCGGCCTTCGTCAACGCCAAGAATGCGGTGGCGCGGATGGTGTTCGAGGACGGTGGCGCGTTCACCTGCACCGGCACCCTGCTCAACGACAGCACCCCGGCGACGCAGGTGCCCTACCTCTTCTCCGCCGCCCACTGCTTCGACACCCAAGCCGTCGCAAGCACCCTCGTGACCTTCTGGGGCTATGAGTCACCGAGCTGCGGCCAGCGCAGCGCCGGAGCCAACACGCAGGTCACCGGCGGAGCCGATCTGCTGTTCGCGACGCTCACGAGCGATGCGTCGTTCATGCGCCTGCGCGCCACGCCGGCGGCCGGGGCATTCCTCGCCGGGTGGAATTCGGCAACCCTGTCGCCCTCAACCCCGGTGATCGCCATCCACCATCCACGCGGCGACAACAAGAAGGTCAGCGAAGGCTCGCACAGCGGCTTCCAGGGCGGCGTGGCGATCGGTGGCCAAGCGTTGACGAGCACGGCGCGGGCGAGCTGGACAACCGGCACCACCGAGCCCGGCAGCTCGGGATCCGGGCTGTTCACCCTCGCGGGCGGCGAGTACCAGTTGCGCGGTGGTCTGGCCGGCGGCAGCGCCTCGTGCGCCAACAGCGGGCAGAGCGAAGCCGCCGGCAACGTCGACTTCTACTCGCGCTTCGACCAGGTCTTCGCGTCGCTGCAGCCGTGGCTGGGTGCGCCCACCGCAGGCCCCACGCGCGACTACACCGGTGCCTGGTTCGTGCCGGCCGAGTCGGGCTGGGGCCTGACCGTGTTCAATTTCCCGGGCCAACTGTTCGCGCTGTTCTTCGTCTACGACAGCCAGGGCCGCCCGACGTGGTACCGCCTCCAGGGCGCATGGACCGGCGCGGACATCGTCAGTGCCGATCTCGAACGCGCCACCGGCCCGGCCTGGTCGTCGAGCTTCAACCCGAACGCGGTGAGTTTCAGCCGCGTCGGCAGCGGCACGATGACCTTCACCTCGGCCACCTCGGCCACCCTGACCTTCACCGATGGCACCGTGAACCGCACGGTGACACTGCAGAAGCTGTGAGGTACGCGACCGGGCTCGCGCTGCTGCTGGGCACCGCCTCGGCCGCTGTGGCGCAAGCCCCGTCGGCTCCGGCGGTGATCCACCGCTGCGTCGGCCCGGATGGTGCGGTGGCCCTGCAGAACGCCCCCTGCCCGCCCGGCCACCGCGAGGAGCGCCGCGAGATCGCCGCGTTCACGCCCGCCGAACCGGCGCGGCCCAGTGCCACGACCCCAGCGGAGATCGCCCCCGCAGCGCCTCGGATCGACATCCTCGCTGCCACGCCGGCCCCGGCGCGACCGCTGCGCATGCCGCCACCGGTCTGGCGCTGCACCGATCATCAGGGCCGCAGCCGCTTCGCCGACGCCTACGACCCGCAGCCGCGCTGCGTGCCGCTGTCGATGCTGGGCGTCGACCTCTCGCGGGCACCGCCGGCGGCCGCGACCCTGTGCCGCAACCTCGTGGACGATTGCGTCGAGCTGGGTGGCGACGCCGCCTGCGCGGCCTGGCAGGAGCGCCTCGATGCCGCCGAGTCGGCGCTGCGGCACGCCTTCAGCGACACCGCCGCCGAGCGTCGCCGCGAGCGCGACCGGGCGAGGGCGGTGCTTGCGGACGACTGTCCCCGTTGAGGCGTCAACCGGCCAGAGCCCTCGACGGCCGATCAGCCCGCCGCTCGCCGGCAGCGCGCGCAACATCGGCCTACCGACCGACGGCCCTCGGGCGGCGCGGTCAGAACCCGTGGCTCAGGAACCCGCCGTCCACCGCGAGGCACTGCGCGGTGATGTAGCTCGATGCCGGCAGGCACAGGAACGCGATCGCCGCGGCTACTTCCTCGGGCTCGCCGATGCGCGCCATCGGGGTGCGTTCCAGCACCGCCTCGAGGTAGTCGCGGTCGGCCAGCGCCGGCGACGTGCGGCGGGTGCGGATGTACCAGGGCAGCACCGCGTTCACCCGCACGCCATCGGCGGCCCATTCCGCCGCGAGGTTGCGCGTGAGCTGGTGCATGGCCGCCTTGCTCATGCCGTAGGGCGCACCGGTGCGCACATGCGTGGCGCCCGACACCGAACCGACATTGACGATGGCCGACGCCGCGTGCTCGCGCAGCAGCGGGTAGGCGCTGCGGCACAGTTCGAAGCTGGCGAACAGGTTGGTCTCGAAGATCGCGCGCCACTCGGCCTCGTCGTAATCGACGGCGGCGCGGCGCTGGTTGGTGCCGACGTTGTTGACGAGGATCGTCAGTCCGAGGCCGAGGCCTTCGATCCAGTCGAACAGGCGATCACGGCCATCGGCGTCGGCCACATCGCAGGCCAGGACATGGACGTGGCCAGCACGCGCGCCGCCGCGGCGATCGTCCGCGTCCACAGCGACGCGCGCGGCGAGATCCTCGCGCCACTCGGCGGCGGCGGTCTCGAGGGTGTCGCTGTCGCGGGCACACGCCAGCACGGTCGCGCCCAGCGCCAGCAACTCGGCCACGGTGGCGCGGCCGATACCGGCACTCGCGCCAGTGACGAGGGCGACCTGGCCATCGAGGCGCCAGCGGTCGGGATTCGGCATCGGAGGCTCCGGGTCGCGTTGCGCCTGAGGATAGCCGCGAGCCGTCGTCGCCGCGACTCAGAGGGCCAGCAGGCCCTGATGGATCATGTAGGCCGCGACGACGAAAATCAGGGCGGCGAAGACCTTGTTGAGCGCACCTCGCGAGGCCGACAGGCGGGTGGCGAGCGCGGCACCGCCCAGCCCCCCCAGCAGGCCCCCGCCGATGAAGACCGCGGCGACGGCCCAGTCGATCAGGCCGGAACTCGCGTAGTTCAGGGCTGTGGTCAGACCGAAGGCGGTGACGGCCACCAGCGAGCTGCCGATCGCCAGCAGCATCGACATGCCGGTGGCCGCGACCAGACCGGGCACGATCAGGAAGCCACCGCCGATGCCGAAGAACCCCGAGAGCGCGCCCGCCATGGTGCCGAAGCCGAGCAGACGCGGCGCGTTGCCGCGGTCGAGCCGGGGCTCGGCATCACCGCCCGCGCCACTGCCGCGCAGCATCAGCCCACCCACCACCAGCATCAGCACGGCGAAGGCGAGCAGCAGCGCCTGGCCATCGACCGCCTTGCCGAGCGACGAGCCGCCATAGGCCCCCACCACACCGGCGGCGGCGAACACCGCCGCACAGCGCCAGCGCACATTGCCGCGTCGCGCGTGGTTGGCGAGATTCAGCGCGGCGTTGGCCGCGACGGCGATCGCACTGGTGCCGATCGCCACATGCGGATTGTCGATGCCAACCACATACACCATCAGCGGTACAGCGAGGATGGAGCCGCCGCCACCAACCAGCCCGAGGCTGAAGCCCACCAGCACGCCCGAGAGCGCGCCGAGCAGCAGTGACAGCGGATCCATGCGCTCAGCCGGCCGTCGATGGCGGGGCGCGACCGGCCAGGGCCTGCAAGCGCGGACGCAGCGCGTCGAGGTCGTAGCCGGCGCGCTGGCAGTCGGCCAACACAGCATCCACCGGACGCCGCCTGACCTCGGCCAGCGCCCAGAGCATGGTCGAGCGCGTGCCCGAGCGGCAGTAGGCGAGCACCGGCCCCGGCGCTCGCGCCAGTGCCGCATCGAAGGCATCGACATCGGCCTCGCTGATCGCGCCGCCAACCACCGGCAGATCGACGAACTCCAGCCCGCATCGCCGCGCCTCCGCCGCGATCACCGCGGCCTCGGGCTGGCCTTCGACCTCGCCATCGGGCCGATTGTTGATCAACAGCGTGAACCCGGCGGCGGCGAAGTCCGCCACGTCGCTGACGCTGATTTGCGCGGCCACCGAGAGCCTCGCGTCGATCTTCGTGTGCAGCATCTGCAGGCTCCGCCCTCAGGCCGCGGGGGGATGCAGCAGGCGATGCGCGGCGATGCCCGCCAGCATCGCCGCAGCGAACAGCAGGAACGGCCACTGCAGCGTCAGAATGGCGATCACCGCCGGACCGGGGCACAGGCCCACGAGGCCCCAGCCCACACCGAACAGCACGGCACCGGTGATCAGGCGCGGATCGACCGGGCGACGGTCGTCGGGCAAGTGGAAGCGCGCGTCGCACAGCGGCGCCTCGCGGCGTCGGCACCACGCAAACGCCAGCGCCGAGGGCACCAGCGCCGCGCCCATGACGAAGGCCAGGGTGGGATCCCAGTCGCCGGCGACATCGAGGAAAGCCAGCACCCGTGCCGGGTTGGCCATGTCGGAGACGACGAGCCCGGCACCGAACAGCAAGCCGCTCACCAGGGCGGCCATCGCGATGCGCGTGTTCATGCGCCAGCTCCAACGAGATGGCGCATCACGAAGACCGTCAACGCCGCGGTGGCCATGAACACGAGGGTGGCGACGATCGAACGCTTCGACAGCCGCGCCAGTCCGCACACGCCATGGCCGCTGGTGCAGCCCGAGCCGAGGCGCGTGCCGTAGCCGACCAGCAGGCCGCCGATCAGCAGCAGCGGCCAGGAGCCGGTGATGTCGGGCGTGGGCATGCGGATCAGCAGAGCCGCCAGCAGCGCGCCACCGAGCATGCCGACGATGGCCAGCGCCGCCGGCAGGAGCGGCCCGCTGCGATCCAGTCCGCCGGCGCGCGCCAGCAACCCGGTGACGCCCATCACCCGCCCGGCGCCAACGAGGTAGATCGCCGCCGCGATGCCGATCATCAGGCCGCCGGCGACCGGCCAGCCCCAGTGCAGTTCAAGGGCGTTCATAGCGCGTCCACCGGCAGTTTGAGGTAGCGCACGCCGTTGGCCTCCGGTGCCGGCAGGTGGCCGGCGCGCATGTTCACCTGCACCGAGGGCAGCAGCAGCTTCGGCATCGCCAGCGTCGCGTCACGCGCCTTGCGCAGGGCGACGAAGTCGGCCTCGGCCACGCCATCGCGCACGTGCAGGTTGCCGCTGCGCTGGGCCCCCACTGTCGTCTCCCAGGCATAGGCGTCGCGGCCCGGCGCCATGTAATCGTGGCAGAGGAACATCCGCGCGGCGTCGGGCAGGGCCTGCAGGCGGCGGATCGAGCGGAACAGCGTGGCGGCGTCACCGCCGGGGAAATCGCAGCGCGCGGTCCCGAAGTCGGGCATGAACAGGGTGTCGCCAGGAAACACCGCGTCGCCGATCACATAGGCCATGCAGGCCGGGGTGTGGCCGGGCACGTGCAGGGCGACGGCATCGAGCGCACCGATGCGAAAACGCTCGCCGTCGACGAACAGGCGGTCGAACTGGCGGCCATCCCGCGCGAAATCGTCGCCGGCATTGAACACATCGCCGAACACGCGCTGCACCGCGGTGATGTGCGCGCCGATGGCGAGCGTGCCGCCGACGCGCTGCTTCAGCAGCGGTGCGGCCGAGAGGTGATCGGCGTGGGCGTGGGTTTCCAGCAGCCACTCGACCGTGAGCGCGTGATCGCGCACGTACTCGAGCAGGCGGCGCGCCGAGTGCTCGGCGGTACGGCCGCTGGCGGCGTCGAAGTCGAGCACACTGTCGACGATGGCGCAGGCGCTGCCGCCCGGATCGCGCACCACATGGCTGACGGTGAACGTGGCCTCGTCGAAGAACGAGGCGACAACCGGGCGCCGCGCCGGCGCGGCGAGTGCGGCCTCGACGACGGCGCGCGCGTCGGCGAGCGCGGCGTCGGGGGGCGCTATGGAGGACGTGTTCACGGCCTGACTCCAGCAGAAGGTGGGCGAATACTCTCGAAGTTTACGAAACTATGCAACTATTGACCCAGCGCCCGTCGCCCGACGCGCCGGAACACCCTCGCCTGCCCCTGCTGGACGCGCCGCCCATGCCGATCGCCGCCGCCCGAAGCCCCACACCACCCACCGCAACGCCAGCGCCGGCAAGCGACAGCAGCGCACTCGAGGCGATGAAGGCGCGGGCGCCGGAGGTGGCCGAGCTGCTGCGTTCGATCGCCACCCCCACGCGCCTGCTGCTGCTCTGCCAGATCGCCCGCGGCGAGCCGTCGGTGGCCGAGCTGGAACGCGATCTCGGCCTGCGCCAGCCCGGGCTTTCGCAGCAACTCGCCGAACTGCGCCGCAGCCGGCTGGTGCGCACGCGGCGCGCCTCGCGTTCAATCCACTACGCGATCGCCGATGCCCGCATCCACGCCCTGCTCAACGCGCTGCACGCGATCTACTGCAGCGTCGAGGCCGACCCGGCCTCGCCCGCGGGCCGCCTGGCGCCGCCGACGGCCTGAGAAGCCGCCGCCGGGGCCGCGGCCTCAGAGGTCGCAGAAGCAGTGCGCCACCGCCTGGAAGGGCTTGTCGCGCGCATCGAGGATGAAGCGCAGATCGGCCTCGACGCGCGCGCCCTGCTCATCGCCCAGCAGCGCCAGCGCCGGCGCGAGACCGACGGCCAGCGACTGCATCCGCGCGCTGCGGTTCATGTCGGCCAGCGCCTGCTCGAAGGGCGAGAGCGGCGTCTCGATGTAGCGCAGGCCGGCGTCGTCGCCCAGTTCGGCGAGCGTGCGCGCCTTGGCGAGCGCATCGCGCAGGCCGCCAAGCGCGTCGACCAGGCCGCGTTCCTTGGCCTGCGCACCACTCCAGACGCGCCCGCGGGCCACCTGGTCGATCGCGGCAACCTCGGCCTCGCGCGCGCTGGCCACCTTGCCGATGAAGTTGCGGTAGCCGTGGTCGATGTAGGTCTGGATCAGCTCGCCCACTTCGGGCACCAGCGGGCGGGTCGGGTCGAAGGCACCGGCCAGCGGCGTGGTGCCGACACCGTCGGTGCGGATGCCGATCTTCTCGAGCGCGCGCGGCGCATTCATGAACAGCCCGAAGATGCCGATCGAGCCGGTGATCGTCGACGGATCGGCGTAGATGGCATCGGCATCCATCGAGATCCAGTAGCCGCCGGAGGCCGCGACATTGGCCATCGACACGACCACCGGCTTGCCGGCGGCCTGCAGCAGCTCGACCTCGCGGCGGATCTGCTCGGACGGATAGACGCCGCCGCCCGGCGAGTCGACGCGCAGCACGACGGCCTTGATCGCGTCGTCGTCGCGCGCCTCGCGCAGCAGGGCCGCCGTGCTGTCGCCACCCACCATGCCCTGCGGTTGATCGCCGTCGACGATGGCACCCTGCGCCACCACCACGCCGATGCCGGGCGCCGCCGCCGTGGGCGCGTCGGGCGGGCCAACCTCGGCCAGGAAGCGGTCGAGTCGCACCTGGCGGAAGCCGGTGTCGTCGTCGGCCGCACCGCGCTCGGCGAGCAGGGTTTCGAGCGCCTCGGCGGTCTTGGTGCCGTCGATCAGCCGCTCCTGCAGCGCCAGCTTCGCGAAGTCGCCGTCCACCGCACGCACGCGCGCCGGGTACTCGTTCACCAGTGCGGCGAGCGCACCGTCGGCGAAGCCGCGCGCGGCCGAGACATCGGCGAGGTAGCGTTGCCAGAGATCGCCCATCCAGAACAGGTCGGCTTCCATCGCCTCGGCCGAGCTGCCGTCGCGGATGTAGGGCTCGGCCGCGCTCTTGTACTCGCCGACCCGGAACAGGGTGACATCGACGCCGAGCTTGTCGGCCAGCAGCTCGCGGTAGTAGGGCCGGTAGCGGCCAAGGCCCTCGATCAGCACCAGGCCTTCCGGGTCCATGTAGATCTCGTCGGCCCGGGCGGCGAGGAAGTAGCCCACCTGGTCGAAGCCGGTGCCCCAGGCCAGCACCTGCTTGCCGGCGGCGCGGAACTCGCCGATCGCATCGCCCAGCTCGCGCAGGCCGGCGAAGCCGGAGGCCTGGAAGCCGTCGGTGAGCAGCACGATCCGCTGGATGCGGTCATCGTCCTTGGCTCCCTCGATGGCGCGCAGCAGGTCGCGCAACTGCAGCTCGGCGGGCGCATCGCCGCCGGTGGCCTGGGTGATGAAGCGATCGACGGGCGAGCTGGTGAACTGCTCGACCAGCACGCCGTCGAGATCGAGCACCAGGGCCGTCTGCTCGCGCACCGGCGTCACCGTCGGGCCGGCGACGATCGCCGCCAGAATCACGAAGATGACCAGCAGGAACACCAGATTGAACACGAGCTGGCGGGTGAAGGTGAGGCCGGACCACAGCGCGCCGAGCAGGCGGCGGATCGGGCCTCGGGATTCGGTGGACGAGCTCATGGGGGGCTTTCCGCGGAGGATCGGCCGACCTTAACCGTTCAATGCGGCGCGGTCATCCGCCGAAGGTCACGCGGGGCGATCGCGAGGAAGCGCCAGGTCAGCAGCACCGCCGCCACCGACAGGCCGACGATCAAGCCGACCCAGTAGCCGGTCGGGCCCCAGCCCAGGCCGAAAGCGAGGCGCGCGCCACCCTCGGCACCGATGCCGCCGAGCACGATGCCGGTGGGCAGGCCGAGGCCCCAGTAGCTCAGCACGGTGATCCAGGCCGGGATGCGGGTGTCCTTGAGGCCGCGCAGCGCGCCGGCCGAGATCGCCTGCAGGCCGTCGGTGTACTGGAACAGGGCCGCGAACAGCATCAACGACGCGGCCAGCGCGATCACCGCCGGGTCGTCGCTGACCAGCGACGCGATCCACGCGCCGCCAAGCGCGAGCAGCAGGGCCGAGGCGGTCTGGGTGATGACGCCGATGATCCAGCCGGCCTTCGCCGCCCAGCGCACGCCCTCGGCGTCGCCGGCACCGCGCGCCTGGCCGACACGCACGGTGGTGCCCATGGCCACGCCGAGCGGCACCATGAAGGCCGCGGACGCCGCGAGGATGGCGACCTGGTGCGCGGCGATCGGCACCGTGCCGAGGGTGGCGATCAGCAGCGCGGTGGCGACGAACAGGCTGCCCTCCATGAAGATCGCGATGCCCATCGGCACGCCAAGCCGCAGCAACTGGCCGATCCTCCGCCGATCGGGGGCGTCGAAACGCTCGAACAGGCGCAGGTCGCGGCAGCGCCGCGAGCGCGCCAGCGTCACCACCATCGCCAGCACCTGCAGCCACAGCACCATCGCCGTGGCGAGCCCGAGGCCCCCCGCGCCCATTTCGGGCAGGCCAGCCCAGCCGTCCATCAGGGCCCAGCCCAGCGGCACCAGCAACGCGAGGCCGGCGGCACCGATGACCATCGTCGGCACCGTCCACGCCGTGCCTTCGGCCGCGTAGCGCAGGCAGAAGTACAGCGCCAGCGCCGGCGCGCCCCACGAGATGCCGTGCAGGAAACCCTCGACGCCCGGCATCACCTCGGGCGCGATGAAGTGCGCCAGGCCCGCCGGCGCGACGCGCATCACCGCGAACAGCGCGAGACCGAGCGCCAGTGCCAGCCACAGCGCCTGCCGGACGATCGCGCCGATCTCGCCGCGACGACCGGCACCGACCAATTGCGCCACCGTCGGCGGCACCGCCATCAGCACACCGATGCACAGCAGGATCACCACCGACCACGCCGGTGCGCCGACGCCGATGGCCGCGAGCGTGCCGGTGCCGTGGCGGCCGGCGAGCACGGTGTCGACCACGTTCATGCCCATCGACGAGAGCTGCCCGATCACCAGCGGCGCGGACAACAGGGCGGTGGCCCGCAGCTCGCGCTTCAGGCGCGGGTGGCGGGTGTCGTCGTGGCGCATGGGGTCGGAACCGGGAAGCACGCGGCCGCCCACTATAGCCACGGTCGATACCCGCGCCGCGGGTCAGGGGGCCGCGGCGGCCTCGGCCAGCAGCGCGACACGGCGCTCGGGCGGCGCGGCCAGCACCCGTCCGCGCAGCGCGGCACGCTCGGCCGTGCCCATTGCCGCCACGCGCTCGGCCAGGGCCTGGCGCGTCGTCGCGCCGAGCCCCTCGAGCGCCGCACCGAGTGCGGCCTGCTCGGCCGCCGGCACAAAGGCCAGCAAGGGCCGCAGGCCCGGCAGCTCGCGCCCGAGCCGTGGACCCAGCGCCCAGTCGCGCTGGCGCTGCGCCGGCAAGGCCGCGAACGCGGCGCGCAGCGCGCTGCGCTCGGCCTCGGGCAA
>DMHI01000277.1:0-3180 GCA_003449515.1 Lysobacteraceae bacterium
GCGGCCACACCCGGCGCGATGCCGGGGCCGTGGTCGAGCACATCGATGTCGATGCTGCCGGCTTCGGCGCCCTCGCCGTTGGCGGGCGCGGCGCGCAGCAGCACGCGGGCCGGCTCGCCGGGCAGGCGGCCGTAGGCGCGGGCGTTGTCGACCAGCACGGTGAGCACCTGCTGCAGGTGGCGCGGATCGACCACCGCGGCGAGCGGGCCGGGGTGGCGGGCCTCGAGGCGGTCGGCGCCCAGCGGGTGCGCGCTGCTGTAGTCGGCGACGAAACGCTGCAGCAGGCGCGGCACGTCGACCACCTCGGCCTGGGCGCGCTCGCGGCGGGCGAGGCCGAGGATGCTGTCGACGATGCCGTCCATGCGCTGGCACTGGCCCTGGATGATCTCCAGCAGGCGGCGGTCGGCCTCGGGCATGCCCGGCGACTCGTCGAGCAGTTGCGCGGCGTGCAGGATCGCCGAGAGCGGGTTGCGGATCTCGTGGGCGATGCTGGCACCCAGCCGGCCCAGCGTGGCCAGCGTGAGCTCCTCGGCGCGCCCGGAATACACCCGCGCGTCGTCGAGAAAGACCAGGAACAGCGCCTCGCGCACGCCGGTGGCGGCGAAGCGCGGCAGCAGTTCGGGGCCGTCGTCGCCGAGCCGCAGGCTGCGTGGCTGCACCTCGCCGGTGCTGCGCCAGCGCCGCAGCAGGGCGTCGAGCGCCGGATTCAGATCGTGCAGGGTCTGGGCGTCGCCGCGCGCGCCCAGCAGGGCCCAGGCGGCTTCGTTGAACAGGCGCAGGTGGTGGCGCTCGTCCACCACCAGCACGCCGGTGCGCATGCGCCGGATCACCAGTTCGTTCAACTCGGCAAGCTGCGCCACCTCGCTGCCGCGCTCGTCGGCCAGCGCCTCGCTGCGTGCCAGCTCGCGGCGCAGGAACTGCGAGAAGGCCGCGCCGGCGAGGTAGCAGACCGCGAACATGGCCGGCTCGACCAGCGGTCGGTCGTCGCCAGTGGCGAAGGTGGACAGCGCGAACTCGCCGAACACCGCGGCGGCGGCCAGCAGGGCCAGGGCGATGGCGAGGCGTGGCCGAAGCAGCAGGCTGCCGATGCTGATGTTGAAGATCAGCAGCAGGCCGATGGCGGCATCAAGCCCCTGCTGGGCGGCGAGTGCCGTGGCCGCCACCGTGATGTCGACCGCGAGGCCCCCGCCGCCCTGCACGCCAAGCGTGGCCCCGGGACGGCGCGCCAGCCACAGCAGCAGCAGCGAGGCGGTGAGGTAGGCCAGGGCCGCACCGCGCAGCAGCGGCGCATCGACCTCGGTCAGCAGGTTGAGGTGGCCCGGAACAAAGGCCAGAACCGCCAGCAGCACGGCCTCGAGCAGGCGGTAGAGGGCGAAGGCGAACAGCTCGCGCTGCTCGACGCTGCCCTGCGGCAGTTGGCTCGAAGATCGGACAAAGGGCATGGGCGGCACTGTAACGGGCCGCCGCGCCGACGGCTGCCACGGGTGCCGGCTTTGCCTTCGCGCGCCCCAGCGACGACAATACTGGCCCCCGCCGGGCGGCCCGCCCGCCGGCGGAACCCCATCCCGCGGCCGTGGCTGTCGGCTGCAAGCACCCAGGTGACCCATGAATTTCCACGAGTACCAGGCCAAAGAGCTGTTTGCCGAGGTCGGCATCCCCGTTCCCGCCGGCAAGATCGCCCGCACCGCCGATGAGGCCGTCGAGGCCGCGAAGGCGCTGGGCGGCGACTTCTGGGTGGTGAAGGCGCAGATCCACGCCGGCGGCCGCGGCAAGGCCGGTGGCGTGAAGCTCTGCAAGAGCCTCGACGCGGTGAAAGAAGCCGCCGCCGGCCTGCTCGGCCGCAGGATGGAAACCTACCAGTCGGGTGGCCGCGCGCTGCCGATCGACGTGGTGCTGGTGACGGAAGCCTCCGACATCGCCAAGGAGCTTTACATCTCCGCGCTGGTCGACCGCGCGACCAAGTCGATCACCTTCATCTGCTCCGCCGAGGGCGGCGTGGACATCGAGACGGTCGCGGCCGAGACGCCGGAGCTGATCCACTCGGTGCACGTGAACTTCGTCGAAGGCCTGCAACCCTACCAGTGCCGTCAGGTGGGCTTCGCGATGGGCCTGAACGCCAAGCAGTGCGGCCAGCTCACCAAAATCATGCTGGGCCTGTTCACCCTGTTCAATAAGTACGACCTGTCGATCATCGAGCTGAACCCGCTCGCCATCAACACCCAGGGCGATCTGGTGGCACTCGACGGCAAGGTGAACTCGGACGACAACGCCGAGTTCCGCCAGCCGAAGACCACGGCCATGCGCGACATCGCGCAGGAAGACGAAGCCGAGGTGCTGGCCGTCAAGTACAACCTCAACTACGTGACGATGGACGGCAACATCGGCTGCCTCGTCAACGGCGCCGGTCTCGCCATGGCCACGATGGACGTCATCCAGTTGAACGGCGGCTCGCCGGCCAACTTCCTCGACGTCGGCGGCGGCGCCACCAAGGAGCGCGTCACCGAGGCCTTCAAGCTGATCCTCAGCTCGGACAAGGTCAAGGCGATCTTCGTCAACATCTTCGGCGGCATCGTCCGCTGCGACATGATCGCGGAAGGCATCATCGCCGCGGTCAAGGAAGTGGACGTCAAGGTGCCGGTGATCGTGCGCCTCGAAGGCACCAACGTCGAGAAGGGCAAGGAACTGCTGAAGAACTCGGGCCTCGCGATCCAGCCGGCCGACGACATCAACGACGGCGCGAAGAAAGCCGTCGCCGCCGCTGCCTGATGCGCGAAGCGAGCTTCAGCGAAGCCGCCGCCTCCCGAATTCGAATCGAGGACTCAACGAAATGAGCGTTCTGGTCAACAAGAACACCAAGGTGATCGTGCAGGGCTTCACCGGCCAGCAGGGCACCTTCCACGCCGAGCAGATGCTCGACTACGGCACCAAGGTGGTCGGCGGCGTCACGCCCGGCAAGGGCGGCACCACCCACATCGGCTTGCCGGTCTTCAACACGGTGCAGGATGCGGTCGATGAGACCGGCGCCGACGCCTCGGTCATCTACGTGCCGCCGCCGTTCGCGGCCGACGCCATCCTCGAAGCGGCCGCCGCCGGCATCCGCCTGATCGTCTGCATCACCGAAGGCATCCCGGTGCTCGACATGCTGCGCGTCAAGCACGTGCTGGCGCAGTACGACGACGT
>DMHI01000277.1:3570-4059 GCA_003449515.1 Lysobacteraceae bacterium
TGCAAGATCGGCATCATGCCGGGCCACATCCACATGCCGGGCAAGATCGGCATCGTCTCGCGCTCGGGCACGCTGACCTATGAAGCCGTGAAGCAGACCACCGACGCCGGCTTGGGCCAGTCGACCTGCATCGGCATCGGCGGTGATCCGATCAACGGCACCAACTTCATCGACGCCCTGCAGCTGTTCCAGGACGATCCGCAGACCGAAGGCATCATCATGGTCGGCGAGATCGGCGGCAGCGCCGAAGAAGAAGCGGCCGAGTTCATCAGCGAGTACGTGACCAAGCCGGTCGTCGGCTTCATCGCCGGCTCGTCGGCCCCTCCGGGCAAGCGCATGGGCCACGCGGGCGCGATCGCCTCGGGCGGGCAGGGCACGGCCGAAGGCAAGTTCGCCGCGCTCGAGAAGGCCGGCGTCGTCACCGTGAAGTCGCCGGGCGACCTCGGTGCCGCGATCGCGAAGCTGGTCAAGAAGTAAGACCGCGGCGCG
>DMHI01000138.1 GCA_003449515.1 Lysobacteraceae bacterium
AGCCGAGGTCGTCGTGGCACTGGCCGAGCGCTGCGACACGCTGAAGGAAAGGTCCGAGCGCGCCCGCGTCTGGTTCGCGCCGCTGTCCGACTACGACGCTGGCGCCGTCGACAAGCACCTCGTCGAAGCCGCCGCCGCGCCGCTGGCCGACGTGCGTGCGCGCATCGCCACGCAGGCCGAGTGGTCGCCGGCCGCGGTGCAGCAGAGCCTCGCCGACACCGTGGCGGCGCTTGGCATCGGCATGGGCAAGCTGGCGCAGCCGCTGCGCGTCGCGATCACCGGCACCCAGGTGTCGCCGTCGATCGACCACACGGTGTATCTCGCCGGCCGCGACGAGGCGCTGAAGCGCATCGACGCCGCATTGCAAAAGATCGCCGACCGCAGGTCTTGAAGGCGCGGCCCGCGTTAGGCTTCCTGTCATGGCCAAGTCCACGCCCGCCGCCGAACGATGCGCGCTCCGCGCCGCTGCACCGCCGCGTCCGCCCGGCCCGCCCTGCGCCCACCCGGAGCTGCACGCGCACGAGCCGGGCGCTTTTGTGCGCGCGGTCGAGCAGGCCTGCCGCGAGCGTGGCCTGAACCTCACGCCGATCCGCGCCGAGGCGCTGAAGCAGATCGCCGAAGCCGGCAAGCCGATCAAGGCCTATGACCTGCTTGAACGCATGCGTGGCGGGCCCGGTGCGTCGGCGCCGCCCACCGTCTACCGTGCGCTGGACTTCCTGCTTGCGCATGGCTTCATCCATCGTCTGGTCTCGATCAACGCCTTCCTCGCCTGCCACCTCCCGCTGGCCGGGCATGTGGTGCCGATCCTGATCTGTCAGGCCTGCGAGAACGCGCAGGAGCTGGAGGACGAATCCGTCGCCGCCAGTCTTGATGCGCTGGCCCGGGCGCAGCGTTTTGTGCCGGTGTCGGCCTACCTCGAAGTGCAAGGCCTGTGCGCGCGTTGCGCGGCGAAGGACGGCGCGTGAGCCGGCTCGCGCTGATGATCGGCCTTGCGTTCGCATCGCCCGCCGCGCTGGCGCAGGATTTTCCCGTCGACCCGCCGCGGGCACCCACGCCGGTTGGACCGCCGCCACCGCCGCTGTTGGCGGCGCCGGCCACCGAGGCGGCCACCGCCGAACTGATCACGCCCTTCCAGTTGCTCGACCGTTTCGTGCTGCCCGGCACCCGCCAGCGGCTGCAGTGGCGTCCGCCCGACGGCCTTGGCCGCGGTGAGGTGCCCAGCCCGATCACGGTGGTGCACGGGGCGCGGCCCGGCCCGGTGCTGTGCCTGATCGCCGGCATCCACGGTGACGAGTTGAACGGCATCGAGGTGGCCCGCCGCATCGGCCAGGAGGTCGACCCGACGCGCCTCGAGGGCACCTTGATCGTGGCGCCGATCGTCAACGTCTTCGGCTTCACCCGGAACAACCGCTTTCTGCCGGATCGCCGCGACCTGAACCGCCACTTCCCCGGTTCGCGCACGGGCAGCATCGCCTCGCGCATGGCCTACGGTTTCTTCAACGATGTGGTGCGCCGCTGCGATGCGCTGGTGGATTTCCACACCGGCTCGTTCCAGCGCACCAACCTGCCGCAGATCCGCGCCGATCTCACCCATCCCGACGTGCTCGAGTTCACCCGCGGCTTCGGCAACACCCTGGTGCTGCACAGCCCCGGCGCGCGCGGGATGCTGCGCCTGGCCGCGGTGGCCACGGGCATCCCCGCCGTCACCTTCGAAGTCGGCGCGCCGCAGTTCCTCGAGGAGCAGCACATCGCGCCGGCCGCCGACGCCATCCGGGCGTTGATGCACCGGATGGCGATGCTCGATTCGGAGGCGCACGCCGGCGGCGAGCCGGTGACGACGCCGATCTACCAGGATTCGAGCTGGGTGCGTACCAATGCCGCTGGATTCCTGTTCGCCGAGGTCGAGCTGGGTGACCAGGTCAAGCTCGGTCAGCGCCTCGGCCATGTCATCGATCCGGTGTCGAACCGGCGCACCGAGATCGTCGCGCCCTTCCCGGGGCAGGTGTTGGGCAAGGCGCTCAACCAGCAGGTGCTGCCGGGCTACGCCGCGTTCCACATCGGCAAGCTGACCAGCGAGCAGCAGGCCGTGCTCGAGGCAGCCGCGGCCCGCGCCGACGCCAGTGAGGCGGTCGACGAGGACCCGGAAGAGCGCCCGGACGATGAGGCCGGGCGCGAGGACGAGCGCGAGTAGCTCAGAAGAACACGCGCAGCCCGGCGGTGAGGTTGCGGCCCATCAGCGGTGCCTTCTCCTTCAGGAACGAGGTGTGCAGACGCGCGTCCTCGTCGGTCAGGTTGCTGCCCTTGAGGTAGGCCTCCCAGCCGAAGGTGCGGGTGTCCCAGTGGTAGCTGACCTGCGCATCGAGCAGGGTGAAGGCGTCGGTCGGCGTCTCGCCGATGGCGACGCGATCCTGCTCCTGGTGACGCACCAGGCCGACGCCGGCACGCCAGGCCTCGAGCGACCAGCCGAGGTCGAGGCCGACACGGGTGGGCGCGATACGCGGCAGATCACCGCCGTTGTCGCGCTCGCCGCGCACACCATCGGCGAAGCCACGCAGGGTCCACAGGCCGTTGGCGGTCTCGGCGAGCGTGACCGTGCCCTCGACTTCCCAGCCGGTGAAGGTCGCATCGGCCTGCGTCCACAGCCGCACCGGCAGATCGTCGATCTCGAAGCCGGTTTCGGCGAGGTAGATGAAGTCGCTGAACTCGGTTCGGTAAACGGCGGCACCCAGCTCGAAGCGTTCGGCCTTGAACCTCGCGCCCAGCTCGGCGCGGTCGGCGCGCTCGGTTTCGAGCAGCGGATCGCCGACCACGTAGCTCTGCATGGCGATATGCGCGCCTTCGGCGTAAAGCTCTTCAGCGGTCGGCGCGCGCTCGGCGCGGTCGAGGTTCAGCGTGAGCTGCAGGGCCTCGCTGGTGTTCCACAGCAGGCCGGCCGATACGCTGTCGGCGCTGAAGTCGCGCGTGGCGAGACCGCCCAGCAGCTCGACATCGACATCGTCGCGGCGCGCGCCGAGTTCGAGGCGGAAATCGCCGAAGGCGCGCTCCTGCAGCAGGAACAGGCCACGGCTGCGGGTCTCGGTGGGCGAGAGGTAGGTGTTCTCACCATCGGCGACGAAGTCGCGCAGACCGTACTGGACGCCGATCGCGCCCTCCCAGCCGGCGATCGGCGCCTGCACCGCCTCGAGACGGAACTGCTCGGCGTCGTTGAGGAAGCGCGTCTTGACCTCGTTGCCCTCGATCTCGACATGCTGGTAATCGTTGCGCACGCCGCTCAGGCTGATCTGCTGGACGAAGCCGAGATCGTTGATGCCGCCGCGCACCTCGGTGCGCTGCTGGTCGAGATCGATCGTGACGCCTTTCTCTTCCGCATGGCCGCCGCCGTGGCCGTGACCATGCCCGTGGGCGTGGCCGGGGACGCCGTAGCGGGTGGCGAAGTCCGACAGCGCGGCGCCGAAGAACACGCGCTCGCCCAGCCAGGCCGCGCCGCCGCTCATCGCAGTGGTGTTGGTGGCTGAATCCTTGAGGGTGTCGCGCTCGAACTCCGACGGATCCTCGCCTTCGGCGATTTCCTCGGCGCGCTTGGCGTCGGAATAGGCGAAGCCCGGGATATCCATGTCGCTGGTGTCACGCACCAGTCCGTCGAAATGCCAGGCGAAGGCACCGCTGCCGCCGTCGAGACGCAGCAGGGTGGCGGCCTCGTTGTTGGCGCTGCCGGCGCGCATTTCGGCGCGGCCGCTGATGAAGCGCTCGGCGCGCTGGCGCGGAATGCGGTTGTCGACGGCGTTGACCGCGCCACCGATCGCGCCGCTGCCGAAGAACAGGTTGGCGGGGCCCTTCAGCACCTCGATGCTGTCGGCAAGGAAGGGCTCGATGGTGATGGCGTGGTCGGCGCTGACGGTCGACGCGTCGAAGGTCGGCAGGCCGTTGGCCAGCACCTGCACGCGCGCGCCGTCGAGACCGCGGATGACCGGGCGGCCCACGCCGGGGCCGAAGTCGGTGTTCTGCACGCCGGGCAGGCGATCAAGCGTTTCGCCCAGAGTGGCGGCGCGCTGCGCATCGAGCGCCTCGCCGGCGAGCACATCGACCGGCCGGGCGATCTGCTCGACCGAGTTGGCCAGCGGCGAGGACGTGACTTCGAGCTCGTCGAGGGTCGGTGGCTCGTCGCGCGCGGTGTGCGGGTGCTGGCGCTCCTCGGCGTGGATCTGCGGCGCGGCGAGCGCGACGAGGATGGCGAGGGCAAGGGCGGAGCGCGGGGTCGTTCGCTTCATGTCGGGTCCGGTCGTGGCGGGGTTTCGTCGATGTTATACTATTGCAATTCCAGAGTGCGAGCCTCACCGACTGTGTCCACATCCCCTTCAATCGCCGAGCGCATCGAGCGTGTCGAGCGCCGCGGCCGCTGGTACGACCGCCTCGGCGCCGGCGCGGCCACCGTGTGCGCGCTGCACTGCGCCCTGCTGCCGCTGGCGATCATTTTCCTGCCCGCGCTGGGCCTCGAGTTTTTCGCCTCGCATGCTTTCGAGGGCTTTTTCCTCGCCTTCTCGACGGTCTTCGCCGTGCTCTCGGTGGCGCACAGCCTGCGCATCCACCGGCGCTTTTTCGCCTGGCACCTGCTGCTGCCGGGCATGGGCCTGCTCTGGCTCGAGCGCTTCATCCCGTGGATCCACGACCATCCGGTGGCCCACGCGGTGGGCATGACGATGGCGGGCGGCCTGGTCGCCGCCGCGCACCTCGTCAACCTGCGTCGTGCGCATCATGCCGCCGACACCACCTGCGGGCATTGCCCCGCGCGTGCGCCGGGTGACGGCGGTGCTACACTCTCGCCCCTTCCGAACAACGACCAGCATTGAGGATCGACCATGGGCAAAGGTGACCGCAAGACCGCCAAGGGCAAGCGCTACAACGCCTCGTACGGCAACGCCCGTCCGCACCAGACCATCGTCAAGGCCGCCGCCACCGCGGTGAAGGCCGCGCCGGCCAAGGCCGCGCCTGCCGCCAAGAAGGCCCCGGCGAAGAAGGCTCCGGCCAAGAAGGCCTCGGCCTGAGGCGCTGAGCCCGCCGCGCGAAGCACAGCCTACGCCCCGCCCCGAGCGGGGCGTTTGCTTTGGCGGGCGGCATCGCTCCGGCGGGTGCTGGCACCGTTACCGCAATCAGCGCGCTGGAGTCGACGCTCCGGTGGCGACTTCCCGCCCCGCCGACCACAGCGCATCCGGCCGTACTTCGCCCAGCCAGTAGCAGAGCTCGGCCGGATGCTTCAGCGGCCACAGCGCCAGATCGGCGCGCAGACCGACGGCGATGCGGCCACGATCGTCGAGGCCGAGCGCGCGGGCGGCGTGCTGGGTGGTAGCGCGCAGGGCTTCCTCCGGCGTGAGGCGGAAATGCGTGCAGGCCAGCGACATCGCCAGCGGCAGTGAGCGCAGCGGCGAGGTGCCCGGATTCAGATCGGTGCTGACCGCCATCGGCACGCCGTGGCGGCGGAACGCCGCGATTGGCGGCTGCTTCGTCTCGCGCAGGCAGTGGTAGCTGCCGGGCAGCAGCACGGCCACGGTGCCGGCCGCCGCCATCGCGGCGACGGCGGCCTCGTCGGTGTATTCGACGTGGTCGGCCGAGAGGCCGTTGAACGCGGCGACCAGTGCGGCACCGCCGCCGTCGCTGAGCTGGTCGGCGTGCAGCTTCACCGCCAGGCCGAGCGCCGTCGCCGCTTCGAACACGCGACGTGTCTGCGCGGCGCTGAAGCCGATGTGCTCGCAGAAGGCATCGACGGCGTCGACGAGACCCTCGGCGTGCAGAGCCGGCAGCCACTCGATGAGCGCGTCGATGTAATCCTCGGGCCGGCCGGCGAACTCCGGCGGCAGCGCGTGGGCGCCGAGGAAGGTCGTTCGCACGGTGATCCCGAGCTCGACGCCGATGCGCCGCGCCACACGCAGCATCCTCGCTTCGTCGGCCAGCGTGAGGCCATAGCCGGATTTGATCTCGAGCGTGGTGCAGCCGCTGCCGATCAGCGCCGACGCGCGTGGCAGCGACGCGCGCAGCAGGGCGTCGTCGTCCGCCGCGCGGGTGGCGCGCACGGTCGAGAGGATGCCACCGCCTTCGCGGGCGATGGCCTCGTAGCTTTCGCCGTGCAAACGCCGCTCGAACTCGCCGGAGCGATCGCCGGCGAAGACCAGGTGGGTGTGGCAATCGATGAGGCCCGGCGTGAGCAGGCGCTGCGCACCGTCGACGGGCTCGAGGCCGCGCAGCGCGGAGGGCAGGGCGTCGGGCGGGCCGGCGAAGGCGATGCGGCCGTCGCGCACGGCCACCGCCGCGTGCTCGACCACGGCATAGCCGGCCGCATCGGCAAGGCCGACAAGGCGCACGTCGCGCAGCAGGAAGTCGTTGGAATCCGGCATCGCGGCTAGCATAGCCGGCATCACCCCGGAGACGATCCGATGCCGAATGCCGAAGTCGTGCCGCCGCGTGTCGAGCCCACCGCCGCACTGGCGCGCCTCGAACCGCCAGGCTGGCGCTTGCCGGGCATCGCCAACCTGCATTCGCATGCGTTCCAGCGGGCGATGGCGGGCCTGGCCGAGCGCCAGGTCGGCGCGCAGGACAGCTTCTGGTCGTGGCGCGAGACGATGTACCGCTTCGCCGGACGCGTCGATCCCGACGCGCAGTTCGCCATTGCGCGACAGCTCTACGTCGAGATGCTGGAGGCCGGCTACACCGCCGTCTGCGAGTTCCACTACCTGCACCACGCGCCGGATGGGCGGCCCTGCGCCGAGCCCACCGCGATGGCCGACGCGATCATCGCCGCCGCCGAAGGGGCCGGCATCCGGCTGACGCTGCTGCCGGTGCTCTACCAGCGCGGCGGCTTCGACGGGCGGGCGCTCGCGGAACGCCAACGCCGCTTCGCCCACTCGACCGACAACTTCCTCCGCCTGCACGAGGCGCTGCGCAGGCGTCGCTCGCCGATGCTCGAGGTGGGCGTGGCGTTCCACAGCCTGCGTGCGGTGCCGCTGCCGGCGATGCGCGAGGTGCTGGACGCCCTCGGCGACGCCCGTGGCCCGGTGCATATCCACATCGCCGAGCAGCAGGCCGAAGTCGACGACTGCCTCGCGGCCCACGGGCGCCGGCCGGTGCGCCTGCTGCTCGACGAATTGCCGGTGGACGCGCGCTGGACGCTGGTGCACGCCACCCACCTCGATGGCGATGAGATCGCCGGCATCGCGCGCGCGCGCGCCGTGGTGGCGCTGTGCCCGAGCACCGAGGGCAATCTCGGCGATGGGCTGTTCCCGCTGCGCGCCTTTCTCGCCGTCGGCGGACGCTTCGGCATCGGCTCGGACAGTCATGTGTCGGTCTCGCCGGTCGAAGAGCTGCGCTGGTTGGAATACGGCCAGCGCCTCGTCGAGCAGCGTCGCGCGCGCGCCGCACTGGCAGCGGGCAGCACCGGAGAGGCGCTGTTGGCGGCGGTGGCTGAGTCGGCGGCGGATGCGAGCGGTTTCGATGCCAGCGACGACGCCCTGTGGCTCGATGCGGCGCATCCGCTGCTGGCTGCCGCGCGCGCCGACGACGTGGTCGACCGCTGGATCTTCAGCGGCAACCGGCCGCTGCTTCGCGAGGTGCGTGTCGCCGGCCGTGCCGTGGTGGTGGAAGGCCGCCATCCGCGCCGCGATGAGGCCGCGCGCGGCTACGCGGCGGCCATCGCGCGGCTGCTCGCCGACTGAGTCAGGCAGCGGCGCGGCGCCAGCCGCGGCCGGCCGGTGCCGCTGCGGCCAGCGTGCGCGCGGCGTCGATGACGTCGCTGAGCACGCCGGCGGCAGTCACTTCGGGTCCGGCACCGGGCCCGCCGAGCCACAGCGGGCGCTCGGCCTGCAGCTCGGTTTCCACGCGCACGAGGTTCTGTCCCGCCGGCAGCGCCGCGAACGGCGAATCCTCCGGCAGGGCCTGCAGGCTGATGCGCGCGCCCGCTGCATCGGCTTCGGCCAACATCACCCAGCGACGGCCGAGCGAGCGTGCCTGGGCGATGCGTCCACGCCAGAGCGCGTCCTCGTCGGCGAGGCGGGCGCGCCAGTTCCCCGGTTCGGCCTGCGCCGACGCGATGAAGGGTTCGACGCGGATGCCCGCCGGCTCGAGGGCGAAGCCGGCCTCGCGCGCCAGCACCAGCAGCTTGCGCGCGAGGTCGTCGGCGCGCAGATCCTCGCCGGGATCGGGCTCGGTGTAGCCGAGCCGTTCGGCACCGCCCAGCGCATCGCTGAAGGCCTCGCCGGCATGCAGTCGCTCGAGCAGGTAGCTCAGTGAACCGGAGAGCACGCCACTGACACGCCGGACGCGCTCGCCGCGCAGGCCGATGTCGCGCAGTGGCCCGAGGATGGGGATCGCGGCGCCCACGGTTGTCTCGTAGCGGTAGGGCGCGCCGTGGCGCACCGACAGCGCCTGCAGCGTTCGCCATTGGGCGAGGCCGCGGGCGTTGGCGCGCTTGTTGGCGGCGACCACGCCGTGGCCGGCGGCCAGCCACTCCGCGTAGCGATCGGCGATCTCGTCGCTGGCGGTGCAGTCGATCACCACGGTGGGCGTGTCGCCCGCGCGGGTGAGGTGGCCGAGCAGCGAGCGCAATGCGACGGTGTCGCGCGGGGCGAGGCGCGCATCCACATCGTCGGGATCGAGCCCGGCGAGGTCCCAGGCGATGCCGCGGCGGTCGAACGTGGCGAGCAGGCGCAAGTCGATGCCGGCGGCCTCGCGCAGCCGGGCGGCTTGGCGGGCGAGGCGATGGCGCAGGGCACTGCCGACCTGGCCGCGGGTGCCGATCAGCACGAGGTCGATGCGCTGGGGGACGGGGAGGCTCATGCGGCGTTCTCGATTCTTGGTCGGGGGGCGGTGCTCGCGCGGAAGGCCCGCAGCAGTGGCTCGAGCACGTCCGCGTCGATCAGGAAGCCGTCGTGGCCGTGCGCCGAGTCGAGTACGGCGAGGTGTGCGTTGGGCAGCGCGTCCGCCAGCGCGCGCTGCTCGTCGAAGCGGTAGAGCTGGTCGTCGGGGATACCCACCACCAGCGCCGGTTGCGTGATCGCTCGCAGGGCGGCGTCGAGCCCACCGCGGCCGCGGCCGAGGTCGTGATGATCCATCGCGTCGAGCAGGGCGAGATAGCTGTTGGCATCGAACCGCTGCACCAGCGCGTCGCCGTGGTGATCGAGCCAGCCGCGCACCGCCGGCTCGCCGCGACGGCGCGCACGCGGGCCCTGCACCTGCTCGTCGAGGGCGCGACCGAAGCGGCGTTCGAGCGAACCCGGACTGCGGTAGCTCACCATCGCGATCGCCCGCGCGGCGGCGAGTCCGGCCGTGGGCGGCGCGTCATCGGCGTAATGGCCATCGCCGAAGGCCGGATCGGCGCGCACGGCCATGCGCTGGGCCTCGCTGATGGCCATGCACCAGCTCGAGTGCCGCGCCGATGCGGCGATGCTTGCGACCCGGCGCACGCGCGCCGCATCGAGCAACACCCACTCCAGGGCCTGCAGGCCGCCCATCGAGCCGCCGAGCACCAGGTCGATGCCGCGCACGCCGAGCGCGTCGGCAAGCCGCATCTGCGCCCGCACCTGGTCGCGCACGGTGAGCTTCGGAAAGCGCGGGCCGAGCCGGCGGCCCGCATTGTCGCGGGTCGCCGGGCCGCTGCTGCCCGAGCAGCCGCCGAGCGCGTTGCTGCAGACGATGAAGTCGCGCGCCGGATCGAGCGCCTTGCCCGGGCCGAACAGCGCAGCCCACCAGTCGTCGGCGTCGACGCCGCCGGTGAGCGCGTGGCAGACGATGACGGCATTGTCGCCGGTGGCGTTGAGCCGGCCCCAGGTGCGGTAGGCGAGGTGGTGGCCGGCGAGCTCGCCGCCCTGGTCGAGCGGCAGCGGGCTCGGATCGGTCCAGATCGCCACGCGGCGATCCGGTGCCTCGGCGCTCGCCGCGCGGGTGGTGCTGGCCGCGGCCACGCTCATGCCGCCACGTCGAGCGCGGCGCGGCGCAGCGCGTGCTCGAAGTCCTCGCGGATGTCGTCGATGTGTTCGATGCCCACCGAGACGCGGATCAGGTCGGGGGTGACGCCCGCGGCCTTCTGTTCGGCATCGGAGAGCTGCTGGTGGGTGGTGGCGGCCGGGTGGATCACCAGCGTTTTCGCATCGCCCACATTGGCGAGGTGCGAGGCGAGCTGCAGCGCGTCGATGAAGCGTTCGGCGGCGGCGCGGCCGCCGCGCACGCCGAAGCTCAAGACCCCGCCGAAGCCGCGCTGGAGCAGGCGCTTGGCTTGCGTGTGCTGCGGGTGGGTCTCGAGGCCCGGGTAGTTGACCCAGGCCACCTCGGGGCGCTGCTGCAGCCAGCGCGCGAGTTCCAGCGCGTTGTCGACGTGGCGCTGCACGCGCAGGCTCAGCGTCTCGAGGCCCTGGATCAGCAGGAAGCTGTTGAACGGCGACAGCGCCGGGCCGTAATCGCGCAGGCCCTCGACGCGGGCGCGGATGGCGAAGGCGATGTTGCCGAAGGCGCTGTCGGGCCCGAAGGCCTCCCAGAAATTCAGCCCGTGGTAGCCCGGGGCCGGATCGGTGAACAGCGGGAACTTGCCGTTGCCCCAGTCGAAGGTGCCGGCATCGACGATGACGCCGCCGATGCTGGTGCCGTGCCCGCCGATCCACTTGGTGGCCGATGCCACCACGATGTCGGCGCCGTGCTCGATCGGCCGCACGAGGTAGCCCGCCGCGCCGAAGGTGTTGTCGACGATCAGCGGGATGCCGGCGGCGTGCGCCACGTCGGCCAGCGCGCGCAGGTCGGGCACGTTGAACCGGCCGTTGCCGATCGACTCGACGTAGATCGCGCGGGTGGCCGGGCCGATCGCGCGGCGGAAGTCCTCGGCGTCGTCGCCCTCGACGAAGCGCGTGGTGATGCCGAGCCGCGGCAGCGAGACCTTGAGCTGGTTGTAGGTGCCGCCGTAGAGGTTGCTGGTGGCGAGGATCTCGTCGCCGGCCTT
>DMHI01000064.1 GCA_003449515.1 Lysobacteraceae bacterium
CCGGCGATCGCGGCACTGGCGCGCGCCGGCATCACGCCCGTTCTGGTCACCGGCGATCACGCCGAGGCGGCGGCCGCCATCGCCGCCGCCGTCGGCCTGCACCCGGAGGCGGTGCACGCCGGCGTCCTGCCGGAGGGCAAAGCCCGCCTGATCGCCGAACTGGGGGAACGCGGCACGGTCGCCATGGTCGGCGACGGCATCAACGACGCCCCGGCACTGGCCGCGGCCCGGGTCGGCATCGCCATGGGATCCGGCAGCGATGTGGCGATGGAAACCGCCGGCATCACGCTGATGCGCCCCGACCCGCGACTGGTCGCCGACGCCATCGACCTGTCGCGCCGCACGCTGGCCAAAATGCGGCAGAACCTGTTCTGGGCCTTCATCTACAACGTGATCGGCATCCCGCTGGCGGCTGCCGGCCTGCTCAATCCGATCATCGCCGCGGCGGCGATGGCCCTGTCCAGCGTCAGCGTGGTGGGCAATACCCTGCTGCTGAAGCGTTGGGCACCGGCGACAACCCGCTGACCCATGCAGCCGCATCGGTTGGCGTTGAGATAGTGTGACGGCGCGCCAGATCCGGGTGCTCGCCTTCGTTTTCACGTTGTTTTGCAATCCGCCCGGCGGTAGCGTTGTCCCCATCCCAACGGCCCGACGCCGAGGACCCGCATGGCGCTCCCCCTTCTCCGCACTGGTCTTGCCGTGGCGCTGCTGGGCGCGGTCGCTCCGGCGGTCGCACAGTCCAACTTCACCAGCAGCGCCACCGCCGAACACAGTGGCCTCTGCCTCGAAGTGAGTGGGGCGTCCACGGCGGCCGGCGCCGCCCTCGTCCAGAACACCTGCAGCGGCCGGCCCGAGCAGAGCCTGCGGTTCACCGCGGTCGATGCCGGTCGCCATCTCTTCACCATCAGCGCCGCGCACAGCGGGCAGTGCCTCGGCGCGAACGCGGCATCGGCGTCCGACGGTGTGCCTCTCGTTCAAGCGCCCTGCACCGTCGGCGGAAACAACCCGCTGCAGCAGTTCCGTGTCGAGAAGCTGGCGGCGAACGGCCAACGCTTCCGCCTGCGCAACATCGCCACCGGGCGCTGTGTCGATGTCAGCGGCAACAGCACGCGGACGGGCGCCAGCGTCCACCACTGGACCTGCCAGGCACCCAGCGCGGGCCGCAACCAGAACTGGACGCTCTCCGGTGCCGCGAGCGCGGGCTTCGGCGCAGGTGCGCCGCCGACGGTGGCGCAGGCCGACGCCGCGCGCTTCCTGCAGCAGGCGAGCTTCGGCCCCACCCTTGCCGAAATCGACCGCGTCGCCGCGATGGGCTACGACGCCTGGATCAGCGACCAGTTCCGCCGCCCGGCATCGAACCACCTCGCCATCCACCAGTCGATCCACAACGAGCTCATCCCGCACCTCGGCACCCAGGCGCGCGACATCAACTGCGAATTCAGCTGGGCTTGCCAGCTCAGCCGCCACGACACCTGGTGGCAGATCGGCGTCCGCGGTGACGACCAGCTCCGCCAGCGCGTCGCCTTCGCGCTCAGCCAGTTCTTCGTGATCTCCGAGACCGGCGACAACGTGGGCTTCTCGCAGCTCGCCATCAGCGACTACTACGACACGCTCGCCCTTCATGGCCTGGGCAATTTCCGTACCTTGTTGGAAGAGGTGACGCTGCACCCGCTGATGGGCCGCTACCTCGGCATGCTGCAGAACGAGAAGGCCGATCCGCGCACCAACACCGAGCCCGACGAGAATTTCGCCCGCGAGGTGATGCAGCTCTTCACCATCGGTCTGGTCGAGCTCAACATCGACGGCACGCCACGGCTCGATGGCAACGGCCACACCATCCCGACCTACGACAACACCCGCATCACCCACCTCGCCCGCGCCTTGACCGGCTGGAACTTCAGCAACGCCACGCGCTGGTGGAGCTGGGAGGGTGACGTGAGGCTGCCGGGCCTGGTCAGCAACATGACGCCGTGGACGACGGCACAGGGCGAGATCCAGCACGACAAGAGCGAGAAGCTGCTGCTGCGCGGTACCGTCGTGCCGGCCGGCGGCAGCGCACGCGGCAACCTGCAAGCCGCACTCGACAACCTCTTCCACCACCCCAATGTCGGCCCGTTCCTGGCCCGCCACCTGATCCAGCGGCTGGTCACCAGCAACCCATCACCGGCCTACGTGCGTCGCGTGGCGGAACGCTTCAACAACAACGGGGCCGGCGTGCGCGGTGACATGCAGGCCGTGGTCCGCGCCGTGCTGATGGACCCGGAGGCCCGCGACACCGCGCTGGCGCGCCAGTACGGCTACGGCAAGGTCAAGGAGCCGATGCTGCGCTTCGCCCAGGTGCTGCGCGCGTTCCAGGCCGAAGGACAGTCGGTGTCGACGGCCGCTGGCGCGCCCACCCGCACGCTGCTGCGCAACCGCGGCGTCGGTGTCGACATGGCGCAGTCGATCATGGCCGCGCCCTCGGTGTTCAACTTCTACCGTCCGAACTTCATGCCCACCGGCGACCTGCGCCAGCGCGGCCTGGTGGCACCGGAGCTGCAGATCCTCAACGAGGCGGTGGCGATCAGCACCCTCAACCACTTCCATCACCGGCTGTTCCGCACCGACCGCGACGACACCGGCATCCGCACGACAACCAGCGATCCGCGCTTCTACTGGACCGACTACCGCTTCAACCTCGGTGCCGAGAAGGCTCTGGCACATGCGCCGGAGCGACTGGTCGACCGCCTCGATCTGCTGATGATGAGCGGACGCATGCCGCCGGAGATGCGCGGCATCCTCGTGTCGGCGATGTACGAGACGCCGCTCAACGACGGCGGCGGCGACCGCGTGGAAGATCTCGTCTTCCTGATCGCCTCCTCCTCCCAGTTCGCCGTGCAGAGGTAAGCCCATGGACCGCATCGACAAGGCCAACGAGCGTCGGCGCTTCCTGCTGGGCGCCGGTCGCATCGCCCTCGGCAGCGCCGCCGCGATGGCCACGCTCGGCCAACTGCAGATGGCGCACGCGGCCACGCGCCCCACCGACAAGTACAAGGCGCTGGTCTGCGTTTACCTGTTCGGCGGCAACGACAGCTTCAACATGCTGGTGCCGCGCTCGGCGGCGGCCTACGCCACCTACAACGCGGCACGGCCGGCGCTCGCACTGGCGCAGAACGCCCTGCTGCCGATAACGCCGTCGGCCGGGGCCGGCGGTGTGGAGTGGGGCCTGCATCCGTCCATGCCGGAGCTGCACGGGTTGTTCGAGAGCGGGCAGGCCGCGCTGCTCGGCAACGTCGGACCGCTGGTGGCCCCCACCACCCGGGCCGACTACCAGGCGCGGCGAGTGCCGCTGCCGCCCGAACTGTTCTCGCACGTCGACCAGCAGGCCTATTCGATGTCGATGGGCAGCGAGACCGCCGCGAAAACCGGCTGGGGCGCGCGCATCGCCGACCGCCTGCAGGCCGCCGGCTTCGGCTCGTCGCTGGGCCTGCCGATCGGCTTGACCCTGTCGGGCGCAAACGCCTGGCTGGCCGGTTCGGAATCGGGCATGTACGCGCTGGGCAGCGCCGGGCCACCGCGGCTCGACGCGAGCCTGCGCGCGCCCTGGGATGGCCGCACCCGCGCCCGCCGCGATGCCTTCAACCGCCTGATCGACGCCGCCCAGCGCGATGGCTCGGCCTTCGTGCGCGAGCACGGCCGCACCAACCGCCGCGCCATCGCCTTCAGCGAATCGGTGTTCGCCGCGATCGACAGCGCGCCAGCGATTTCCACCGCCTTCCCGACCGACGCCAGCGGCCGACTGACCCGCTTCGGCGAGACCCTGCGCACCGTGGCCCGGACGATCGCCGCACGCGGCGCGCTCGGCCAGCGCCGGCAGGTGTTCTTCGTCGGCATCGGCGGCTGGGACACGCATGACGGCCAGCCCGCCACGCACCCCAACCTGCTCGCGCAGGTCAGCCAGGGCCTGACCGCGTTCTACAACGCGACCGTTGAACTGGGCATCGCGCAGGACGTGACCACGTTCACCATGACCGACTTCGGCCGCACGCTGAACAACAACGGCGATGGCACCGACCACGGCTGGGGCGGGCACTCGTGGATCGTGGGTGGCGATGTGGTTGGCCGGCGCATTTACGGCCGCATGCCGGAGTACGCCTTGGGCTCGGCGCTCGATGTCGGGCGCGGTCGCATGATCCCCACCACCGCGATCGAGCAGCTCGGCAGCACGATGGCGCGCTGGTTCGGCCTTGGCTTCGGCGAGGCCATGGAGATCTTCCCGAACCTGCGCAACTTCGGCCCGGGTGCCGATTACCTGCCGATGCTGGCGAGCAGCAATCGTGTCCTGAACGATCTCGAGGCCCCGCCGCGCGCCGGCAAGGGCTGAACGATCCGGCAGCGCGCCGGCCGGTCAGCACTCGATACGCGCTGGTATGCTTCGGTGGTTCGCCTCCGGGATCACGCATGCCCCGTCTCCTGCTGATCGTCCTGCTCGCCCTCTGCGTCGTTGCCTGCGGCAGCGGCGGGCCGGTGAAGCGGGTGTTTCCGCCCGATGTCCGTGTCCAGCAGATCGAGCTCAACGGCCCTGCGCTCTCGCTGCGCGTGCAGAACTTCAGCACCGTGCCCAGTGTGGTCGAGGCCATCGACCTGCGGCTCGAGATCGGCGGCATCGAAGCGGCCCGGCTGCTGGCGCGGCCGGGTACCACGGTGCTGCCGCAGGCCGCCGAAGTGCTGCCGGTCGCGGCCACGCTGTCACCACCGGCACTGGAACGGGCGCGCGCAGCCATCGCCAACGGCACCGCCCTGCGCTACCGGCTGCATGGCACGATCACCGTCGAGCCCAACGGCCGCGCCACGCCGATCGACTACAGCAGCGCGCTCAGCCCGGTGCCGGGCCTCGACGGCGTGTTGCGCTGAGGGCGCAGCGCATCGGTCCGCCGCGAGCGCGGCACCCATCCCGAGTCACCCGCCTCGACGCCGCCTGCGCGCACGACGCCCCAAGCTCCGAACGTCGGTTGCCGCCGCTACCCCACCCTTCCCTTCCTTGCCCAACGCCGATCGATGAATACCTACAAAGCCCCCGTGCGCGACATGAGCTTCGCGCTGTTCGACGTGATCCAGGCCGAAGCCCTGTACGCCAAGCTCGGCATCGAGTCCGCGCAGCGCGACGTGATGGACGCCGCCCTAGAGGAAGCCGCGAAGTTCAACGAGACCGTCCTTGCACCGCTCAATGCCGCCGGTGATCGCGAAGGCTGCAGCTTCGACACGGCCACTGGCACCGTGAAGACGCCGACCGGCTTCAAGGAGGCCTACGCGCAGTTCGTCGAAGGCGGCTGGGCCGGCATCACCGCGCGCAGCGAGCTCGGTGGCATGGATTTGCCGGAGAGCTTCGGCGCGGTGATGAAGGAGATGATCGACGCCGCCAACCTGAGCTGGGGCAACTACCCGCTGCTCTCGCACGGCGCGACCGAAGCCCTGAAGCACCACGGTGAAGCGTGGCAGCAGGAGGTGTTCCTCAAGGCGATCGTCGAAGGCCGCTGGACCGGCACCATGTGCCTCACCGAGCCGCACTGCGGCTCCGACCTCGGGCTGCTCAAGACCCGCGCCGAACCGATCGCTGATGGCAAGTACGCCATCACCGGCACCAAGATCTTCATCACCGGCGGCG
>DMHI01000063.1:0-11020 GCA_003449515.1 Lysobacteraceae bacterium
GCAGCGGCATCGACGGCCGCAGCGCGCGGGCGATGAAGGCGCAGAGGTTCTCGAGCGTGGCCGGGCCGATGCCTTCCACCTCATCGAGGAAGCGGTGGTCGAGGCGCTCGCGCAGGCCCGCGAGTTCGCGGCGCAGCAGGCCGAGGTCGACCACCATGCCGGTTGCCGGGTCGGGTTCGCCGCGCAGGGTCACTTCGGCGTGGTAGGTGTGGCCATGCACGCGCCGGCTGGCCTCGCTTTCGCCCTCGACGTAGCGGCGCAGCGTGTGCGCGGCCTCGAAGTAGAACGCCTGGGTGAGCTCGATGGGCATGATCGGAAAGGGTGGGACAAACCGGCATTCTGCCACGGCAGACCGCTGCGGCCGGCTCAGGCCACGCCGGGGTCAAGGTAGGCCGCCAGCCGTTCGGCGGTCGCCTCGGGCTCGGCCAGCATGAAGCAGTGCGAGCCCGCCACCACCTCGACGCGCACCTGCCGATGGCGTACCGCCAGCCGGCGCGCCGAGGGGGCGACGAAGGGCAGGGTGCTCTCGCCGTGGACGAGCAGGGTCGGGGTGGCGAGGCGGTCGAGTTGTCGCCACAGCCCCGCCGGCCCCGAGCCGAAGATCGCCGCCTCGATGGCGGTCGGGCACTTCAACGTGACCCCGTCGCCCTCGTCGCGGAGCCCGTGCTCGACGTAGGCGCGCAGCGCGTCGTCCCGCCAGTCGGCGAACACACCGCGGCCACGGAAGCGGGCGAAGGCCTCGTCGCGCGAGGCCCAGTGCGTGCGCCGGCGCCGGGTGGCGCGCACCAGCGGCAGGAGGCCTTGTAGCCCGGTGCGTTCGAGCAGGGCGACGGTCGCCGCGACGAGGGGGGTGTAGATCACCGGGTCGAGCAGGACGATGCGCCGGAACAGCGACGGGTCGGCGGACGCCATCAGCGCGGCGAGCACCCCGCCGAAGCTGTGGCCCACGGCGAACACCGGCACCGCGGGGGCGGGGTGGTGGGCGCGGAATGCGCGCGCGGCCATCGCCGCATTGGCGTTCCAGCCGAGGAAGCGTTCGCCGGCGTCGCTGTCGCCGTGGCCTTGCGCGTCGCAGAGCCACAGGTCGAAGCGCTCGGCCAAGGGCTCGAGCATCGGTGCGTAGGTGCGCGCGCACAGGCCGTTGCCATGCAGGACATGCAGCAGCGGCAGGCCGCGCGGCGGGGTGCACCAGCCGCGCAGGGTGAGGCCGTGGTCCGGGTCGGCGTGCTGCCAGCGTTCGAGGTTCAAGGGGCGGCGCGGGGATCGGCGAGGCGCGCACTATGGCCTCCGCCGCGGCAGGAGGCCAGCGCGAACGTGGTCCGCCGATCAGAAGCGGCCGGTCAGCTCCACGCCCCAGGTGCGTGGCGCGCCGAGAATGAAGGTCGGCAGGCCGAAGTTGAGACCGGTGTTGCCGGCGTCGATCAGGTACTCGCGGTCGCCGGCGTTCTTGATGAAGGCGCCGAGATCCCAGCGGCCGTCGCCGAACACCACACCGGCGCGCAGGTCGATCAGGGCGTGGCCGGCCTGCTCGATACCGCGCTGGTTCTGGTCCTCGAAGAACACCTGCGAGCGCCAGTTCCAGCTCGGGCGCACGTAGGCCTCGAGGCCGTCGCCCACGCCGAAGCGCCAGTCGAGGCCCGCCGACGCGGTGTGCTCGGGGGTCAGGCGGAAGCGGTTGCCGGCCAGCGTCTGGCGCCGGCCGTCGTCGTCGCGCTCGTCGAAGCTCGCGTCGATGTAGCCGTAGGTGAAGAAGCCTTGCAGGCCCTCGCTGGCGCGCAGGATCAGCGAGAGCTCGGCACCGGTGGCGCTGGCATTGCCGCCGTTCGCGGTGATGGTGCCGACACCGGCCGGATTCAGCACGCTGGCCTGGAAGTCGCTGTAGGCGTAGTCGAACACCGCCACGTCGTAGCTCAGCGCCTCGCCGAAGGCCGTGCCCTTCAGGCCGAGCTCGACGCTCAGCAGCGTCTCGGCCGGGATGAAGTTCGGCGTGCCGTTGCTGCCGATGGGGAACTCGATCACGTCGGGGCGGCGGCCGCGCGCGATGCTGGCGTAGCCGTTGAGCGTGTCGCTGAAGCGGTAAGCGGCAACCACACGCCCCACCGCCGAGGTGTAGCTGTCCTCGGCGAAGCGGCGCGCCACCGGGCGGAACAGGATGTTCGGAATGCCCACGTTGACCGGTGCCGCGGGCAGCACCTGGCCCAACGGCGAGAGCCCGCCGAAGCTCAGCGCCTCATAGCCGGAGCGCAGGTCCTCGCGGGTGCCGCGGATGCCAACCGTCAGGTCGAAGCGATCAGTGACCGACCAGGTGCCGTCGGCGAACACGTCCATCGCATCGACCTCGCCGAAGTTGCTGTACTCCTCGCGATGGCTGGCGCGCAGCGGCAGCGGCGTGCCGAGCGGGATGCCGGGGATGCCGAGCGCCGGGAAGCTGGTGTAGCCGAGGAAGGGGGTGAGGTCCGGGTTCAGCGGGCTGACCACCGGCAGGGCGATGCGGCCACCGGTGGCGCCCAGCACGCCGGCGCGCAGGGCGGGCGAGAGCAGCGCACCCAGTTGGCGCTCGTCGGTGCTGAAGGGCACGCGCTGCGACCCTTCCTCCGCGAACCAGCTCACGCCGCCGAAGCCGCGGAAGGCGCCGCCGGCGTCATAGTTGAAGCGGAACTCGTGGCTCCACTGCTCGCCTTCGGCGTCCTCGGCGAACTCCAGCGCGTTGAGCTGCGAGCCGTCGGCATCGAACTGTTCCAGCGCGGCGAACTCGCGCCAGCCGCTGATCGTCGACAGGCTCCAGGCCTCGTTGATGACGAACTGGCCGAGCACGGTGAGGCCGCTGACCTGGCGATCCAACCCGAGCTGCTCGCCGCGATTCAGATCGGCAGTGAAGTCGAACACGTCGCGGCTGCCGCGGCGGGTGGGCAGCACATTGGTGCGGAAGGCGGTGCCCGGCGGGGTGTCGACCTGGTGGTTGACGATCACATCGACGCGGTTCGCCGCGCCGATGTCGAGGCCGAAGGACAGGCGGATGGCGCTGGTGTCCTTGCCGTTCAGGCGACCGCCCGAGAGGTTTTCGACGAAGCCCTGGTGCTTCTCGTGATAGACCGCCAGACGCATCGCCAGCGACTCCGACAACGGCGCATTGGCGACACCGCTGAAGCGCCGCCATTCGTCGCTGCCGAGACCGACGGTGAAGCGGCTCTCGTAGCCCTGGAAGGCCTTGTTCTGGACGAGGTGCACCGCACCCACCTGCGCACCGCGGCCGAACAGCGTGCCCTGCGGGCCGCGCAGCACCTCGACGCGCTCGAGGTCGAAGGGCTGCACCACCGCACCGCGGGCGCGCGAGATGGCGATGCCGTCCTGGAACACCGAGACGCGCGGCGGCGAGAACGCCGCGCCGCTGTCCGAGGTGATGCCGCGGATCACGAAGCCGGGGTTGTTCGGGCTCTGCTCCTGCACCTCGAGGCCGGGCACGAGGTTGCCGATGTCGTCCATCCCGGTGATGCCGAAGCCCTCGAGGAACTCGCCGGAGTAGGCGCTGATCGCGATCGGCACCTCCTGCACCTGCTGTTCGCGCTTCTGCGCGGTGACGATGATGGTGTCGATCATCGTCGCGTCGTCGACTGCCGCGCTGGCGGCGGGGGCATCCTGCGCGACCGCCGGCAGGGCGACGAGGGCGAGGGCGGCATGGATGGCGGTGGCAAGCAGGCGGGGGCGATGCATCGGGAACCGACTCCGGGTGGTGAAGAGGTCGTAAAAGTGTAGTCAGCCGGCGTTTCATTCCGGTTAAGCCAAGGGGATTTTCACGATCCTGAAAGATCGCGGCGCTGTAGTGTGGGGCTCGCCTACGAACCGCCCCGATGACGCCGATCTCGCGCCGCGCCGTGCTTCGCCTGTTGTCGGTGGCCGCCGCCGCTGCCGCCCTGCCGCTGCACGCGCGACGCTTCGGGGCCGACCTCGGCGTCGATCCGGCGCTGTTTCCGCAGGCGGTGGCCTCCGGCGATCCGACGTCGACCAGCGTGGTGGTGTGGACGCGGCTGGCGCCCGCGGCCTGGGGGCGCGAGCTGGTGCTGCAGGTTTCCGAGGATTCCGGCTTCGGTGCGCTCCGTGTCGAGCGCGCCTTCGCTGTCGGTGCGGATACCGACGGCTGCCTCAAGGTGCGTGTCGAGAACCTCGATCCGGGACGCACCTGGCACTACCGCTTCATCGTCGTCGGCAGCCGCGGTGACGCCGCTTCGCCGCGGGGCCGCACCATCACCACGCCGGCGGACGACGACGACCGCGACCTGCATCTCGCGGTGCTGAGCTGCCAGGACTTCAGCGGCCGCTGGTACAACAGCCTGCTGCCCTTGCTCGATGCACCGCTCGACGCCATCGTCCATCTCGGCGACTTCATCTACGAGACCACCGCCGACCCGTCGTTCCAGAGCGATGACGGCCGGCGGGTGGTGTTCGACGATGCCGATGGCGCGCTGGGCCTGGGCGACGGCGGCTTCCAGGCGGCGCGCAGCCTCGACAACTACCGCCAACTGCATCGCGTCTACCGCACCGATCCGGCCTTGCAGGCCCTGCTGGCGAAAGCGCCACTGATCGCCGTCTGGGACGACCACGAGTTCGCCGACGACGCCTGGCAGGACGTCGCGACCTTCCATGATGGCCGCCGCGACGAGCGCGACGCCGAGCGCCGTCGGGCGTCGGAGCAGGCGTGGTTCGAATACATGCCGGTCGATGTCGGTGGTGGCTTCGAGGGGGTGGCCGTCGATGCGGCGGCGCTCCATCCAGCCACGCGGATCTGGCGCGAGTTCCGCTTCGGCCGGCGCGCCTCGCTGACGATGACCGACTACCGCAGCGCGCGGCCCGATCATCTGGTGCCGGAGGATGCCTTTCCCGGTGCGATCGCCGTCGACGAGCCCACGCTGCGCGACGCCCTGCCGCGCATCGGCGAGACGTTCGAGGCCTGGGCGCCGAAGCTGCAGCCCTACGTCGCGCTTGGCGCACCGGAGTACCGGCGCTGGCGTCGCCCGCTGGCGCGGGCGCTCCGCCGGGCCTATGCCGCGGAGGGGCTCGGCGCGGACGAGGTGGACGCCCGCGTCGAAGCGATCCTCAGCGCGCCGATGGCGCTGCCGGTGGCCAACGCCATCCTCGCGCGCCACGACGCTTCGGCCTGGTTTTTTCTTGATGCCGGGCCGATTCCTGAAGTGCCCGGCCTGCCGCGCGGCCTGAGCTGGGCGGGCGTCGGCAAGTCGCGATTGTTCGATGCGGTGGGCAGCCGCTACTTCGTGTTCGCCGATGGCTATGGCCTGCTGGCACGCCTGCGAGCGGCCGGCATCGAAGGCGCGACCGGGCAGCGGCTCGGCAGCGCGCTCGGTGAGGCGCAGGCGGCGTGGCTCGCGGAAGCACCGACGCGCAACGCCCACACGCGCTGGCGACTGGTGGGCAGCTCGGTGTCGTTCACGCCCTTGCGGCTCGACCTGCGCCGGCCCGAACTGCAGGCACCGGCGGCGTGGGCGCAGGAGGTGCTGCTCAATGTCGACCACTGGGACGGCTTTCCGGTGGAGCGCGAGGCCTGGCTCGACCGCTTCGACCGCGAGGGTGCCGTGCTGCTGAGCGGTGATATCCACGCCAGCCTCGCCAGCCAGCATCGGCCGCGGGTGGTCGAGTTCACCGTGCCGGCGGTGTCATCGAAATGCCTGGGCGACATCCTCGAACGCAACGTCACCGGCGATGCGGCCACCCGCGAGGCCGGCCAGCGTCTCGCCGCCGCGCTCGATCCGCTGTTGCGCCACGGCTATGCGGGATTGCGCTACGCGCAGACGCGGCGCAACGGCTCGCTGCTTCTCAGGATCGGTGCCGATGCGCTGGAGGCGCGCTATTTCGAGTTCGACGGCGCACTGGCGGGCGAGTGCCTTTACGAGCAGCCCGCGCGCTGGCGCGCGGCGGTGCAGGAGCACCGCTTCATCGTGGTGCGCGGCGAGGGTGCACTGCGGCTCGACGCGCAGGCGTCTCACCAGACCAGATCGTCCGGCACGGTGAACTGGGCGTAGTAGGCCTCATCCTCGGCATTGCCCGTGCCCGGCGATGGATCGGCATCGTCGACGGCGCGGTTGTCGAGCACGATCCAGTCTGGCGCGCGCTCGCGCACCTTCTCCGCGGCCTGCCGCGGCAGCGCCGCCACGCCGAGGTCGTCGCGCACGATGACCAGCTGGCCGTTCGCCAACTGGCGGCGCATCGCCTCGTCGACCCGCAGGCTGCGGATCGCACCGTCGATGCGATAGCGGTACTCGATGTCGCCGCCCGTCACCACCCGCTTGTCGGCGATGATCTGCCGCGCCTGCGCGCGCAGCGCCTTGGCCTGCGCTTCGGCCTTCTGCGCGGCGGCCAGCGCACGGTCGCGCTCGACCTTCTCCTCGCGGACGCGCCCGGCCTCGCGCTGCAGCTCGGCAGCGGCCGACGGCCGTTCGCCCTTGCGGGCCTTTTCCTGCTCGCGCGCGGCCTCGGCGGCCTTCGACTTCCGGGCAAGGCCGGCCTGGAGCAGTTGCTCCTGCAGGGCGTTGAGCTTGGCCATCGCGGGCCCTCGGGATCACGGGGCGGCAAGCATAGCGCCGCCGCGCTCAGGCCGGCGTTGGCGCCGCGTAGCGGTCGAAGCAGCCGGCCACAACGCGGACCAGCAGGCGACCGCGCGGCGTCACCCGCAGCCGCGAGCCTTGGCGCTCGACCAGTCCGTCGGCGGCCAGCGGTGCCAGGCGCGGTCCGGCATCGTCGAGCAGCGGGCGGGCATCCACGCCGTGGCGCTCACCGACGCGCCAGAGATCGACTTCGCCCTGGCACATCAGCGACTGGATGACTTCGCCGCGCAGCAGATCGTCATCGTCGAGCGCAAGGCCGCGCATCACCGGCAGACGCCCCGCATCGATCGCCTCGGCCCAGGCCGCGAGATCACGTTCGTTCTGCGCGTAGGCGCTGCCGATCCGGCTGATCGCGCTGGCGCCGAAACCCACCAGATCGGTGTCCGCGTGGGTGGTGTAGCCCATGAAGTTGCGGTGCAGCCCGCCCTCGCGCTGCGCGACCGCAAGTTCGTCGAGCGGCAGCGCGAAGTGGTCCATGCCGATGTAGACGTAGCCGGCCGCCGTGAGCCGCTCGATCGCCAGCCCGAGCAGGGCGATCTTCGTCGATGGCGACGGCAACTCGGCCGGGTCGATGCGGCGCTGCGCGCGGAACAGCGCGGGCATGTGGGCGTAGGCGTAGACGGCGAGGCGATCCGGCCGCATGGCGATCACCGCATCAAGCGTGGCGGCGAAGCCTTCAAGCGTCTGCCGCGGCAGACCGTAGATCAGGTCGACGTTCACCGAGCGCAGGCCGGCGCGGCGGGCGGCCTCGACCAGTGCGGCGGTCTCGGCCACGCCCTGCCGGCGGTTCACCGCCTCCTGCACCGGGGCGTCGAAGTCCTGCACACCCAGGCTGATGCGGTTGAAGCCGGCTTCCGCCAGCGTGGCGAGGGCGGCGGGATCGGCCACCCGCGGATCGACTTCGATCGACAGGTCGAGGCCGGCACCGCGCCGGAACGGAAAGCGCGCGCGCAGGTGGCCGACGATGGCGGCAAGCGCCTCGGGCGCGAGGAAATTCGGCGTTCCGCCACCCACATGCAGCTGCACCACCTCGCGGTCGGGGCTGAACAGTGGGGCCACCGCGTCGATCTCGCGGCGCAGGCGGGCGACATAGCGTTGGCCGCGCGTCGCATCGCGGGTGATCACGCGATTGCAGCCGCAGTAGAAGCACGGGCTCGAACAGAACGGCACGTGCACATAGAGCGACAGCGGGCGCGGAATCGGCATCTCGTTGCTTGCCGCGATGGCCTCGCGCAGCGCCGCCTCGCCGAAGGCCTCGGAGAAGCGCGGAGCAGCCGGATAGGAGGTGTAGCGCGGCCCCGGCCGGTCGTGGCGGGCCAGAAGCTCGGCGTCGAACTGTGGGGCGGCGATGCGCATGGCGGGCAGCCTAGGCGACCGCCCCGCCCCTGCCTTGATCGGAGTCAAGCAAGGCGGGGGGTATCGGCGGACGGCCGAGGGTGTCGCCCCGCCGGGCGATTCGACGCTTCAAACAGGACGAATCCATCGTAGCGAACTGGGCGCAGGTCGATACGGGGCGACTTGATCGAAAGGACATCAAGGCGCTGTCCGATGCCTGTTTTCAGTTCGCCGTGCCGCATGAAGAGCACGAGATCGTGCTGCCGACAGGGGCTGTTTGACATCGCTACCAATCAACCGCACACTCTGTAAAACGATGTTTGACGGAGGTGTCCTGTGGAAGTCGCTCTGAAAAAGATGGGCAACAGCACGGCCGTGGTGATTCCGCCGCCGGTGCTCCGGGACCTTGGTATCGGGGCAGGCCAGCCCTTGACGCTGGACACCACGGCCGACGGACGGATCGTGCTGACCCCGAAGCGCAAGTACGTCCTGGCCGAACTGATCGCCCAGTGCGACCGGAAGGCAGCGCCGCCCGCTGACTTGGCCTTGTGGGATGTGGCGCGGCTGGTGGGTGAGGAGGTTCTCTGATGGCCGGGTTTGACCGGGGTGATATCGTCAGCGTGCCCCTGGATCCCACGGTCGGCCACGAACAGCGCGGTACTCGCCCAGCGCTGGTGCTGACGACGAAAGACTTCAACACGTTGGGCGATGTGCTGGTTGCGCCCATTACGCAAGGCGGTGATTTCGCACGATACGCGGGATTCGCCGTGACGCTGACAGGCACGGGCTGCAAGACGCAGGGTGTGGCGCTGGTCAACAAGATCCGAATGCTGGATCTAAAGGCCCGAAAGGCGAAGAAGATCGAGCGTGCGCCCAAGGCCGTCATCGAGGACGCGATTGGGCGCCTGATGGCCTTGCTGGACTGATCAACGTCGAGCCATCGCCGTGAACGTCTCGGGCAGCGTCCTTTCACCACCCAGAGGGCGGTGCCGCTCACTGTCCGGAGGCTGTGCCTCTTGCGTTGACCTTGACCGGTCCGAACACCGGGTCAGGGAGTCATCACCAAGGCGCAGGTCGAGGCGTGGAGTCGTCTCCGCAACGCCGCGATGCACGGCGAGATGGTCCTCCCGTGGTCGGATCAGGAGCAGGAGACTCGCATCGGCCACCTCATCGAGCTGACGCATGGCGTCAGCAGGGCCTACATCGCGCGCGAACTGGTGAAGCTGAACGGGCGCGGGACGTAACGAGCGAGTACAGATACCCCAGCGTTTCGTTGCAGATGAAAGCCCCATGCTCTCAAGATGTCTTCCGAGGCACTCATTCGTAAGTGCTTGTCATTAAAGCGGTATCCGGTCTAGATTGAGGATCCTTCACTGAGCCATCGAAGATCTCGGCTTGCCATGGCCCACTTCATTCACCACGACCTGCGCCTGCTGAACCCTGCGTTCAGCTCACCGCTGCTGGATGTGCTCACCGACCTCGAGCACCTGCGCAGGATCCAGCTTCAGGGCACGACCCCGCTTCCGGTCTTCCTGCAGCTCAAGCGGGTGTTCCACCTGCTGGAAAGTCTGGCCTCGGCCCGGATCGAGGGGAACCACACCACCTTGGCCGACTACGTGGATGCGACCGTGGCGCCCACCGAGCGCCGCAGCGATCCGCTCCAAGAAATCGACAACATCGATGCCGCAATGGACGCCATCGAGGCCGCCACCGAGCCGGGCGGAGAGATCACCGAGCACCTGCTGCGCGGGCTGCATGCCAAGACCGTCGATGGATTGATACGCGAGGGCGACCGCACGCCCGGCGCCTATCGTCTCGGCAGGGTGCAGATCGCGAAGTCCGAGCACCTGCCGCCCGAGGCGATCGAGGTGCCGCGCTACATGGCCGAGCTCGTCGCGTTCATCAACGAAGCCCACCCGCCGAAGTACGACCTGATGAAGGTGGCGCTGGCCCATCACCGCTTTGCTTGGGTGCATCCCTTCAGTAACGGCAATGGTCGCGTGGTGCGACTGCTCACCTACGCCCTGCTGCTGAAGTTCGGTTTCCAGGTCAGCGTGCGCCAGGGGCAAATCGGCCGCCTGCTCAATCCGGCCGCCGTGTTCTGTGCCGATCGCGAGCGCTACTACGCGATGCTCTCGCAGGCCGACACCGGCACGGATGAAGGCCTCGAGGCGTGGTGCACCTACGTGCTCACAGGCATCCGCGATGAGCTTGCCAAGGTTGACCGGCTGGCCGACTACGCTTACCTGCAGGCCCAGGTGCTGCTGCCGGCCGTGGCTTACGCGCGCGAGCGGCAGCTCGTCACTCCGCAGGAGGCGTCGGTGCTCGTGGCCACGGTGCGCGCCGGCGTGATCAAGGCTGGCGATCTGGAGAACGTGCTGCCCGGGCTTTCGGCCCATCAGCGCACGTATCAAATCCGCAAACTGGTTGATGCGGGCATGCTGCAGCCGATTCGGCCCAATGCGCGCCAGTACTCGATCGGCTTCAGCCACAACCTGCTGCTTCGCGGCGTGGTGAAGGCGCTGACGACGCAGGGCTTCATCCCGCCAGCCCTGGCAGCGCCAGCGGGAGCAGCAACATGACTGTCGTCGGCCAGCCCGAGCGCGCTACCCAGAAGCGTGTCATCACGCTTGAAGCTGGCAATCGAAGACACCCTCGACATCCTGCCGGAACCCTATGGCCGGCAGCTCTTCGCCAAGAAGTGTTCAGCGGTTTTCGAGCACGTCTACGAGAGCTATCCGGAGAGAGACGTCAGTGTCTATCGCGCAGCCGGGAGCCCGCGTTTCTCCTGACCTGTACCGCAGGAGCGCCGCGAAAGCCGTGTTGCCGCACGCGGGGCTGGTCACAGACATGCTTGGGTCGGTTCCATTTTCCGACCCCGGCATGAGGAGTGTGAGGGTCGCTGGGGATAGATCGGATTCCTACCGACGTGCTTGGGTCACTTTCAATCGCGCGATTGAATTCGGCTATCCGATTTGGGCACAGAAGTGGCACAGGACTGTCACAGCGCACCCGTCGAAGGCTCTCAACCCCGAACGGCAAGCACAAAAAAACCCGCAGAAATGCGGGGT
>DMHI01000063.1:11372-12320 GCA_003449515.1 Lysobacteraceae bacterium
CATTATGAGCCCTTGAGCGATAGACGGCCTTAAGTTCCATCGTTTCCGGTGCATCACGTGGCCAGACTGGGTTCACTTCTGAAAAATACCAGAATTTCCTAAATAAAACAGCTTGTTACGCAAATACATCGATCTATAGGAACAATGGTCGTTTTCGAATGATGGCGACCATGCTCGTGACCATTCGGACTTAACGACACTCTAGGGCGATAGATCGCTGTCACGAAGCTTGCGGGCCCCTAGACCCTAGCACTACTGTGCGCCGATGGCCGCCGTCGACGCCACCCCAGCCAAGTCCGCCGACCCTTCGCCGCTTTGCGTGATGGAAGGGCGGCCTGTGCGGGAGTTCCTTCGCGCCCCCGCCCTGGCGATGCTCGATGTGCTCTGGGCTTCTTGCTCTCTGAATGAGCGTCGCGTCTTGCAACCCCTGGGGGCGTTTCTTCAGGAGCACCGCCGGCCTTTGGACGAAATCCGGTCAACACGACCCGGGCGCAAGATGAACATCCCGAGCGGGCTGGCTGACGAGCTCCCGCTGATCACAACGCTTCTGCTCTGCGCAGAGAAGTCTGCTCATCGCTTCCCGGGTCTCGACCGCCTTCTCCTCATCGCTATCGCTGACGCCGTTGAGAAGGGCGAGGGGAAGGATCGCAAGCGAGTTGCAGCGCTGGCCGAGAGCATCCGCGGTGCTCTGGACGGCTCCAACAAGGGACTCAGAGCCTTGCTGGCCAAGGTCGACTCCATCCTTAGTCTGGGTCGCGTCATGGATCAGTGGGTGGCGTCGGGTGCGAACACCCCTCACAAGGCTCTCTGTTCGGCGTGGACGAAGTGGATCCGTGGCCGGATTGTCTATTGGACGGAGCGTGATCCCGAGGCACAGCGGGTCGGACTCTTGCCTCCGTCCCTTGCGCCGTCGGTCGACGATCCCGAGGTCACGCTGGTCGGCGGGAG
>DMHI01000053.1:0-2458 GCA_003449515.1 Lysobacteraceae bacterium
GGCCACAACCGGCTGGCGCTGCTGCTGTTCCGCCTCGGTGGCCGCCAGCTGTTCGGCGTCAACGTGTTCAAGGTGCAGGAAGTGCTGCGCCGGCCGCCGCTGTTTCCGATCCCGCGACTGCCGCCGGGCTTTGTTGGCGCTGCCGACATCCGCGGCCGTTCGGTGCCGATCCTCGATCTCGGCAGCGCGGTGCGCTACCCGGAGCGCCACCTCGACCCGCCCTACCTGGTGGTGACGGAGTTCAACCGCTCGGTGCAGGGCTTCCTCGTGGCCGAGGTTGACCGCATCGTCAACATCGCGGTGGAAGACATCCGGCCACCACCCGAACTCGGCGTGGCCGACAGCTACCTCACCGCGGTCACGCGCTATGGCGGCGAGCTGATCCAGGTGATCGACGTGGAGTCGGTGCTGGCCGACGCCACCGGCGCGCAGATGCTGCAGCCGATCGACCAGGGCCTGCGGGTGGCGGGCGGCGAGGGGCCGGTGCGCATCCTCGTGGCCGACGACTCGCGGGTGGCGCGCAACCAGATCCGCGGCGTGCTCGACCAGCTCGGCGTGGCCTCGACCCTGCTCTCCGACGGTCGCCAGGCCATCGAGCACCTCAAGCAACTGGCGGCCGAAGGCATCGACGTGCCGCGCCACTACGTGATGGTGATTTCCGACATCGAGATGCCATCGATGGACGGCTACACGCTGGCGACGGAAATCCGCCGCGATCCGGCGCTGGCGGGGCTGTACGTGCTGCTGCACACCTCGCTGTCGGGCGTGTTCAACAACGCCATGGTCGACCGCGTCGGCGTGAACGCCTTCGTGGCCAAGTACTCGGCCAATGAGCTGGCGGCCAAGGTCATGGCGCGCGTGCAGGCGGTGCGCGAGGGTGCGGCGGCCTGAGGGCCGGGCGTGGGGTGTGGCACGCGGCTTGCAGCCGTCGGCGGGCAATCGCCACTCCCATCGACGCCCGACAAGAGCCCCGCCATGGCCGGTCCCTTCGACAATCCGTTCGGTCTTTCCGCGCTGAGCCTGCCGCTGCGCGAGCAGCGCCTGAAAGTGCTGGCGTCGAACCTCGCCAACGCCGACACGCCGGGCTTCAAGGCGCAGGACTTCGACTTCCAGGCCGCGCTGCGCGGTGCCGAGGCGGCACGGTCGCGGCTTGGCGCCAGCGCCTCCACCGGCATGGCCGCGAGTGCGGGCGCTGGCCCGGGGGCATCGGGCGCTGCCGGCGGCGCGGATTTCCGCCGCTACATCAGCACCCGCGAGGGCGGGCAGGGCAGCCTCGACGGCAACACCGTGAGTGCCGAGACCGAGCACGCCGCCTTTGGTCGCGCGGTGCTCGAGTACCGCGCCTCGCTCACCTTCTTCGAATCACGGGTGCGCGGGCTGATGACCGCGATCACCGGCCAGTGAGCGCCGTCGCCCGCCAGCACGAGGACACGCCATGAGCAGCCTTCCGATCTTCGATGTCGCCGGCAGCGCGCTCGCCGCGCAGTCGGTACGCCTCAACACCATCGCCTCCAACCTCGCCAACGCCGACAGCGTGGGCAGCAGCCCGGAAACCGCCTACCGGCCGATCGAGCCGGTGTTCGAGAGCGTGCGCCTGCGCGGCCAGGACGGCATGACCGGCGTGGAGGTGGCGCGGGTGGAGCCGCTCGACCGGCCTGCCATCCGGCGCTTCGAGCCGGGCCACCCGATGGCCGACGCACAGGGCTACATCTACGCGCCCGATGTCGATCCGGTGGCGCAGATGGTGAACCTCATCTCCGCCTCGCGTGGCTACCAGGCCAATGTCGAGGTGATCAATTCCGCCCGCGAGCTCGCGCTCGCCACCCTGATGATCGGCCGCTGACGCGCGCCGCCGGAGAGCAGCGATGAGTTTCGACGTCAACCTGGCCCGCGGCATCGGTCTTGCCAGCAGCCCCGCCACCCAGAGCCGGATGGGCCGCGCCGACCTCACCTCGGCCGACTTCCTGCGGCTGATGACCGAGCAGCTCAAGAACCAGGACCCGCTGAAGCCGCTGTCGAACGCCGAGTTCGTGAGCCAGATGGCCGAGATGTCGACCGCGCAGGGTGTGGGCGAACTCGAGGGCGCGATGGCCACGATGACCGCCGCGATCAACGGCGACCAGGCGTTGCGTGGTGCGGCGCTGATCGGCCGCAGCGCCCTGATCGAGACCGACCGCCTCGCCCTCGTCGACAGCGGCAGCGGCGCGCTTTCGGCCAGCGGCGTGGCCGCGGCCCCCGGGGCGGGCCCGATCACGGTCGACATCGTCACCGCCAATGGCGCGCTGGTACGGCGCTTGCAAGTGCAGGCGCAGGGCGCCGGCGACGTCGCCTTCCAGTGGGACGGCACCAACGAGCGCGGTCAGGCCGTGGAGCCCGGCACCTACCTGATGCGCGCCAGCTTCGGCAGCGGCCGCGATGCGCAGGCGGTGGGCACCGGGACGATGGCACCGATCGAGAG
>DMHI01000053.1:2867-5518 GCA_003449515.1 Lysobacteraceae bacterium
TCCGCCGTGCGCCGCCTCGGCTGATCCACCGCACCCCCCTTCGAACACGACTGGAGCACCGCCATGAGTTTCCGCACCGCGCTTTCCGGCATCGCCGCGGCCACCACCAACCTGGCGGTGACCTCGAACAACATCGCCAACGTCTCCACCGCGGGCTTCAAGCAGGGCCGCGCCGAGTTCGGCGATGTCTACGCCGCATCGATCTTCGGTACCGCGCGCAACACCGCCGGCTCCGGCGTGCGCGTGACCGGCATCACCCAGCAGTTCACGCAGGGCAGCGTCGAGTTCACCAATCGCAACCTCGACATCGCGATTTCCGGCGGCGGCTTCTTCACCCTCAGCAACAACGGCGCCATCGTCTACTCGCGTGCCGGCAACTTCCAGCTCGACCGCGACGGCTTCGTGGTGAACCCGGGCGGCGCGCGCCTGCAGGTGTTCCCGCCTCTTGGCGGCAACAACCCGGGTTTCGAGACCGGCCGCCTGCAGGACCTGCAGCTCACCACCACCGACAGTGCGCCGAACGCGACCTCGGAGGTGATTGTCGCCTCGAACCTGCCGGCGAATGCGCAGCCGCCGGTGTCCACGCCCTTCGATCCGAACGACACCAACAGCTTCAACCACTCGACCTCGATCACGGTCTACGACTCGCTCGGCGTGGCGCACGTGCACACGCTGTACTACGTCAAGACCGCCAACCCCAACGAGTGGCAGCTGCACAACTTCATCAACGGCGCGGCGGTTGGCGGTGCCCAGACCCTGCAGTACGACGCGCAGGGCGCGCTCACCGCGCCCGCCACCGGCTTCGTGACCCTGCCGCCGTGGACGCCACCGACCGGCGCCGCGCCGGTGGCGATCACCATGGACCTGCGCAGCTCGACGCAGTACGGCGAACGCTTCGCCATCAATGACCTGCGCCAGGACGGCTTCACCACCGGTCGCCTGATCGGCATCGAGGTCTCGCAGCAGGGCGTGGTGTTCGCGCGCTACACCAATGGCGTGGCCGATCCGCTCGGCCAGATCGCCATGAGCACCTTCCCGAACCAGCAGGGCCTGCAGAACCTCGGCGACAACCAGTTCGCGCAGACCTTCGAATCCGGCGATGTGCGCCGTGGCGGGGCCGGCACCGCCGATCTCGGCCTGATCCAGTCGGGCGCGCTGGAGAGCTCGAACGTCGAGCTGACCGAGCAGCTTGTCAACATGATCATCGCGCAGCGCAACTTCCAGGCCAACGCGCAGATGATCCAGACCAACGACCAGATCCAGCAGACCATCATCAACCTGCGCTGATCGCGGGCTGATCGCGGAGCACGAACATGGACCGGGCCCTCTACGTCGCGATGTCGGGAGCACAGGCCAGCCTGCGGGCGCAGGCCGCGGTGTCGCACAACCTCGCCAACGCCTCGACCACCGGCTTCAAGGCGCTGCTGCACGCCACCGAGGCCTTCCCGGTCAAGGGCGCGGCGATCGCCTCGCGCACCTACACGATGGGCGATATCGGCGGCTTCGACGCCCGTGCGGGCGTGCTGCAGAGCACCGGCAACCCGCTCGATTTCGCCCTGGGCGGCGCCGACCTGTGGATGGCGGTGGCCGACCGCGGCGGACAGACCGCCTACACCCGCGCCACCGACCTCAAGCTCGACGCCACCGGCCGGCTCACCAACGGGCGCGGCCAGCCGGTGCTCGACGACGGCGGCCAACCGATCGCGCTGCCGCCGTTCCAGAGCCTGTCGATCGGCGCCGACGGTACGGTGTCGATCGTCTCGCTCGGCGACAACACCGGCACCGCGCAGAACGTGGCGCGCATCGGCCTGGTGCAGGCCGATCCGGCGCAGCTGAAGCGCGGCGAGGACGGGCTGTTCCGCGCCACCGCCACCGACCCCGAGGCGCAACCGCGACCGGCGACCGGCAACGTGCTGATGAGTGGCGTGCTCGAGGGCAGCAATGTCAATGCCACCGAGCAGCTGGTGCAGATGATTTCGCTGTCGCGGCAGTTCGAGATGAATCTCCGGGTCATCCGCAGCGGCGATGAGAACGCCCGCGCCTCGACCACCCTGCTGCGCGCCCGCTGAAGGAGCCCCCGCCATGAACCCCGCCCTGTGGATCGCCAAGACCGGCCTCGACGCGCAGCAGACGCGCATGGCGGTGGTGGCCAACAACCTCGCCAACGTCAGCACCACCGGCTTCAAGCGCGACCGCGCCAGCTTCGAGGACCTGCTCTACCAGCAGATCCGCGCACCGGGTGGTGCCAGTTCGCAGCAGACCAGCCTGCCCTCGGGCCTGCAGCTCGGCACCGGCGTGCGTGTGGTCAGCACGGCGAAGTCGCACCTCCAGGGCAATCTGCTGCAGACCGGCAACGCGCTCGATGTCGCCATCAATGGCCGCGGCTTCTTCCAGGTGCAATTGCCCGACGGCACCGAGGCCTACACCCGCGACGGCAGCTTCCAGATCAATGCGCAGGGCGAGCTGGTGACCAACTCCGGCTACACCGTGCAGCCCGGCATCCAGGTGCCCGAAGGCACCCAGGCCATCTCGATCGGCAGCGACGGCACGGTGAGCGCGCAGATCAGCGGCCAGTCGGCGCCGCAGGAGATCGGCCAGATCACGCTCACCGACTTCGTGAACCCCGCGGGCCTGTTCGCCAAGGGCGAGAA
>DMHI01000053.1:5930-6969 GCA_003449515.1 Lysobacteraceae bacterium
GCGCAGGGTTCGCTCGAGAGCTCGAACGTCAACACCGTCGAGGAGCTGGTGTCGATGATCGAGACGCAGCGCGCCTACGAGATCAACGCCAAGGCCATCAGCACCACCGACCAGATGCTGGCTTACCTCAACAACAACGTCTGACCCGCGCCATCGCCAGGCCACCGCCATGAACGCCTACGCCATCCGCATCCGCACCTCGCGCTTCCTCGCACTCGCCGTGCTGCTGCCGCTGCTCACCGCCTGCGGCCACGGCGCGATGATCCGCGGCGATGTGCAGCCGCTGGCACCGCTTTCGGCTGGTCCGGCGATGCAGGTGCCGGTGCAGGCCACCACCGTGCCCACCCCGGGCGCGATCTGGCGCGAGGGGCCGGGCCTGCGCCTCTACACCGACCGCAAGGCGCGCGACGTTGGCGACCTGGTGACCGTGCTGCTCTCCGAGCGCACCCAGGCCAGCACCCGCGCCAACACCGCGATCACCAAGGAATCGACTACCAGCACCGCCGGGCGGATGTTCGGCCTGCCGGTAACGGTGGGCGGGCAGGACGTGCTCGACAACGAGCTCGCCACCAACCGCGACTTCGCCGGCGACGGCAACTCGACGCAGAGCAACCAGATCACCGGCACGCTCACCGCCCAGGTGGTGCAGAAGCTGCCCAATGGCAACCTCGTCATCGAGGCCAGCAAGTCGCTGGCGCTGAACCAGGGCAACGAGCTGATCCAGGTGCAGGGCATCGTCCGCACCGCCGACATCGGCCCCGACAACACCGTGCCCAGCACCCGCGTGGCCGATGCCCGGATCGTCTACGGCGGCCGCGGCCCGATCGCGCGCAGCAACGCGATGGGCTGGCTCGACCGCTTCTTCAACGGGGCCTGGTTCCCGAACTGAGGGCACGCCCGCGCTGGCCCAGGACTTGCAGCACGGGGCCACGCGGCCCAACCCGCCGGAGCCACCGATGTCCCGATCCGTCTTCCAACGCCCCTTCCCGACGCCGCCCGCCGGCGCCGGCACGTGCGTCCGCGCCGCCAGATCGGAAGA
>DMHI01000092.1:0-8422 GCA_003449515.1 Lysobacteraceae bacterium
CGGCGGCCGAGCGTGGCCAGCTGGCCGGGCTGTCGCTGGCCTACTGGGTGCGTGAGCGCGCCGAAGCCTGCTTCGTCGAGGAGCTGCACGCGCTTCAACGCCGCTTCCCGGATTTCCAGTTCCGTCTGTTCCTCACCGGCGAATCGCCGAGTGCCGCGCACGAATCGGAAGGGCGTCTCGACGAGGGCACGCTCTCGGCGCTGCCGGGCAGCCCGAAAGGTGCGGAAGTGCTGGCCTGCGGCCCGACCGGCTTCGTCGCCCGCGTCGAGGCACTGCTGCGCGGCGCGGCCGCGCGCATCGCCACCGAGAGCTTCACGCCGCCGGTGCTGCGCGTGCCCGAGGTGGCCGCACCGACCGTCGAAGTGACCCTGCTGAAGAGCCGCCGCACCATCAGCATCCCCACCGACACGCCCCTGCTCGCGGCACTCGAAGCCGCCGGCCTCAAGCCCGAGCACGGCTGCCGCCAGGGCCTGTGCGGCCGCTGCACCTGCGCCAAGGCCAGCGGCGTGCACGTCGACCTGCGCGATGACAGCGCGCACGCCGAGGCCAGCACCGCGCTGAAGGTCTGCGTCAGTGCCGCGCGCACTGATCTGTCGATCGACCTCTGAGTCCTCGCGCGCCCCGCGAACGAACGGAAACCGCCATGCCCGCTGCTGCCGCTGCACGCCACGCCTCCGCCCGCCACACGCCCCTGCTCACCGGCGAGCGTCTCGAAGCCTTTGGCGCCGAGCTCGACGCCCTGCGCGAGAAACACGTGCGCGATCTTGGCGCGGCCGACGCGCGCTACATCCGCCGCATCCGTCACGCCGTGCGCTGGACCGAAGTGCTCGGCCGCCTCGCGATCTACGGTTCCGCGCCGGCGCCGTGGCTGCTGTGGCCGCTGTGGATCATCGGCACCGTGCTGCTGGCGGTGTCGAAGATCATCGACAACATGGAGCTGGGCCACAACGTCATCCACGGCCAGTACGACTGGATGAACGACCCCAGCCTGCAGGGCGACCGCTTCCAGTGGGACCACCTCTGCCCCGCGGACTGGTGGCGGCAGACGCACAACCACAGCCACCACCAGTGGACCAATGTGCGCGGCAAGGACGACGACATCGGCTACGGCCTGCTGCGCATCTTCCCGGAGCAGCGCTGGACGCCGTTCGCCCTCGGCCAGCCGCTGTATGCGGCGCTGCTGGCGGTGTTCTACCAGAGCGGCATCGCCCTGCAGCACCTCAAACTCGGTCGCTACCTGAAGGGCCGCCGTTCGTGGCGCCACTTCATCGCCGATGCCAGGCCGCTGCTGCGCAAGCTGCCCTGGCAGGGCGGCAAGGATTACGTGTTCTTCCCGCTGCTGGCCGGGCCGTTCTTCCTGCCGGTGCTGCTGGCGAATGCGTCGGCGAATCTGCTGCGCAACCTGTGGACCTTCGTGGTGATCTTCTGCGGCCACTTCACGGCCGATGCCATCACCTTCACCCCGGCGCAGGTCAAGGACGAGACGCGCGCCGGCTGGTACCAGCGCCAGGTCCGTGGTTCATCGAACATCAGCGGCGGCTTTCCGATGCACCTGATGACCGGCAACCTCAGCCACCAGATCGAGCACCACCTCTATCCCGACCTGCCGGCGCGCCGTTACGCGGCGATGGCGGTCGAGGTGAAGGCGATCTGCGAAAAGTACGGCGTGCCGTACAACACCGGCTCGCTGCCCAAGCAGTTCGGTGAGGTGGTCTGGCGCATCATCCGCCACGCCTTCCCGAGCCGCCCGAAGTGGGTGGCCGCGACCGCGGGCTGAGGGCGTCGTCGCCAAGGTTGCCGACGAGGTCTCGCGGCGCGATTGCCTGACGGGCCGGGTGCCGCGCCGCTACCATGGCGGCGTGGACATCCTGATCGCCGACGACGAGCCGCTGGCCCGCGAACGCCTCGCCGCACTGCTGGCCGAGTTGGGCGGGCACCGTGTGCTGGGCGAGGTGGGCGACGGTCGCGCCGCGCTCGAGGCCTGCCTCGCCGCCGCGCCAGACGTGATACTGCTCGACATCGAGATGCCGGAGATGGATGGCCTGGAGGCCGCTCGCCACCTCGCTGTGCTCGCGTCGCCACCGGTCGTGGTGTTCTGCACCGCCTACGACGAGCACGCCCTGGCCGCGTTCGAGGCTGCGGCGGTCGACTACCTGCTCAAGCCGGTGCGCGCCGAACGCCTCGCCGCCGCACTGCGCCGCGCTGCGGAGCGCCGCGCAGGCCGCGACAAGGTGCAGGCACCGCCGCCTTCGACCCGGGCGCGCACCCACCTCGCGGCGCGGCTGCGCGGTTCGCTGCGGCTGATTCCCGTGCGCGAGATCCACTACCTGCAGGCCGACGAGAAATACGTGGTCGTGCACCATGCGCGCGGCGAGGATCTCGTCGAGGATTCGCTGAAAAGTCTCGAAGCGGAATTCGCCGGCCGCTTCCTGCGGATCCACCGCAACTGCCTGGTGGCGCGCGAGCAGTTCAGCGAACTCCGGCGCTCGAACGACGGCCTGGTGCATGCCGTGCTGCGCGACGGCGGCGCCGTGCTCGAGGTGAGCCGACGCTGCCTGCCGGTGCTGCGCGACGAGCTCAGGCACCTGTAGCGCCACCTTCCCGCCACCCTTCGCGCGCGGCCCGGCCGCGTCGCCCCGTCCCGGACTTCCGATGCCTCTGCTCCGACTCGCCACGCGCGAAAGCGCGCTCGCCCTCTGGCAAACCGAACACGTTGCCGCGCGCCTGCGCACGCTGCATCCCGGCCTCGAAGTCGAGCTGGTGCCGATGACCACGCGCGGCGACCAGATCCTCGACAAGGCGCTGGCCGCGGTGGGCGGCAAGGGCCTGTTCCTGAAGGAGCTCGAGGTGGCGATGCTCGAGGGCCGCGCCGATGCCGCCGTGCACTCGCTGAAGGACGTGCCGATGCTGCTCGACGGCCCCTTCGTGCTGCCGGCGATCCTCGAGCGCGCGGACCCCTTCGATGCCTTCGTCAGCAACCACCACGCGCGCTTCGATGCACTGCCGCAGGGTGCGCGCGTCGGCACCAGTTCGCTCCGGCGTCAGGCGCAGATCCGCGCGCTGCGCCCCGATCTCGATCTCGTCGATCTGCGCGGCAACGTCAACACGCGGCTGGCCAAGCTCGACGCCGGCCAGTACGACGCCATCATCCTCGCCTGCGCCGGCCTGCAGCGCCTCGGTTTCGAGGCGCGCATCGCCGAGCGCCTCACACCGCCGCGCCTGTTGCCGGCGGTGGCGCAGGGCGCCATCGCCATCGAATGCCGCGACGGCGACGACGCCACGGCGCGCCTGCTGCGCGGGCTCGACGACGGGGCGACCCGCGTCGCTGTCGAGGCCGAGCGGGCGATGAACCGCGCCCTGCATGGCAGTTGCCACGTTCCGGTGGCGGGCTTCGCCGAATTGTTCAACGAGAAACTGCTGCTGCGCGGCGCGGTGGGCGATGTGGCCAGCGGCCGCATGGTGCGCGCGGAGGCGAAAGGCAGCGCGGCCGACCCCGAGGGCCTCGGCCAGCGCGTGGCCGCCGCGCTGCTGGCCCAGGGCGCGGGCGCGTTGCTCGGACACTGAGCAGCGATTTTGCGATGCTAACGGCTCCCCGCGTCGCGATTGGCCGCTGATGGACCGCTACGAACGCATCCTCGCCCTGCACCGCAGCCTGAAGTCGGCGCGCCTGCCTGTGCCGTTGCAGCGATTGATGGACGAGCTGGGCTGCTCGCGCGCCACGCTGTACCGCGACCTCGCCTTCCTGCGTGACGGCCTCGGTGCACCGCTGGAGAGCAGCGAGGGCGAGGCCAGTTTCCGCTACGACGAGAAGGAAGCCGAACGCTTCGAGCTGCCCGGCCTGTGGCTGAGTTCGGAGGAGTTGCACGCGCTCACCGCGGCGCAGCAGCTGCTCGACCGCACCGGGCCGGGGGTGCTGTCGGCGGCGATCGCGCCGCTGAAGGGTCGCATCGATTCCCTGCTGCAGCAGCACGCGGGCGGGAAGCGCTGGCCGGTGGAGCGGGTGCGCGTGCTCGGCAGCGGGACGCGGCGCGTCGACGAGGCCGCCTTCCGCATGGTGGCCAGTGCGGTGCTCGAGCGGAAGCGGCTGCGCTTCGAGTACTTCGCCCGCTCGACCAATGCGCGCACACAGCGCAGCGTCTCGCCGCAGCGGCTCACCCACTACCGCGACAACTGGTACCTCGACGCCTTCGACCACCAGCGTGAGGGCCTGCGCAGCTTTTCGGTCGACCGCATCGCCCATGCGCGCATCGAGGACGTGGCCGCCATCGATCAAGGCGATACCGAGCTCGATGCGCATCTGGCCGCGAGCTACGGCATCTTCTCCGGCGCGCCGAAGGCCTGGGCGACGATCCGCTTCAGCGCCAAGGCGGCGCGCTGGGTCGCCGACGAGCACTGGCACAGCAAGCAGGAGGGCCGCCTGCTGGCGGACGGCCGCTACGAGCTGCGCCTGCCGTACAGCAATGCGCGCGAGCTGCTGATGGACGTGCTGCGCTACGGCCCCGACGCCGAGGTGGTCGAGCCCACACCGCTCCGGGAGCAGCTGCGCTCGCTGCTCCAGCTCACCGCGGCGGCCTACGGCGACTGAGGCCGCCTCCCGTGTGGCGGCAGCAGCCGTGACTTTGGTCATGCACGGCCCCCCGGCGCTGGCGGGTAAGCTCGGGGCCTCATCCGCCACCCCGCCCGGGAGCCGCCATGCGCCGCACGCGCCTTGCCCTTGTTGCCGCCCTGATGACTGCATCGATCGCCCACGCCACGCCGCCCGCCGCCGCATCGCCCGCCGCAGCAGGTGCCGCCCCGGCGATGGCCCCGGAGCCCGCCGACGAGTGGCTGTGGCTCGAGGAGGTGGAAAGCGACAAGGCGCTCGACTGGGTGCGTGCGCAGAACGAGGAGTCGAAGGCGCTGCTGACCACGCAGCCCGGGTTCGAGCCGCTGCGGCGCGACCTGCTCGCCATCCTCGACTCCGACGAGCGCATTCCCTTCGTCAGCAAGCAGGGCGACTATTTCTACAACTTCTGGCGCGACGCCGAGAATCCGGCCGGCCTGTGGCGGCGCACCACGCTCGCGGAGTACCGCAAGGCCTCTCCCGAGTGGGACGTGCTGATCGATCTCGACGCCATCAACAAGGCCGAGGGCATGAACTGGGTCTGGCGCGGCGCCAACTGCCTGCGTCCCGCCTACGACCGTTGCCTGGTCTCGCTGTCGCGCGGCGGTGCCGACGCGATCGAGGTGCGCGAGTGGGACAAGAGCGACCGCGCCTTCGTCGAGGGCGGCTTCCGCCTGCCCGAGGCCAAGGGCGGCGTGGCCTGGCGCAACGCCAACAGCGTGTTCGCGTTCTGGGATTTCGGCGAGGGCTCGATGACCAGCTCGGGCTACCCGCGCATCGTCAAGGAGTGGACCCGCGGCACGCCGATCAGCGAGGCCAGGGTGGTGTACGAGGGCAAGCCGGAAGACATGTACATCGCCGGCTTCCGCGACCTGACGCCGGGCTTCGAGCGCGAGTTCGTCAGTCGCACGATCGCCTTCTACAACGACGAGCTGTACCTGCGGAACGCCGACGGCACGCTGACCAGGATCGACGCGCCGAACTCGGCCAACAAGACGCCCTACCGCGAGTGGCTGATCCTCGAGCTGCGCGAGGACTACACGGCTGGCGGCCGGGTGTTCCCGAAGGGTGCGGTGATCGCCGCCAAGTTCGACGCCTTCATGGCCGGCGGGCGTGATTTCGATGTGCTGTTCGAGCCCAGCGAAACCACCGCCTTCGTCGGCCTGACGGCCACCCGCGATCACCTGATCCTCAATGTGCTCGACAACGTCAAGAACCGCCTCACCGTGCTCACCTACGAAGGCGGCGAGTGGACCCGCAAGCCCTTCGTCGGTGCGCCGGCGTTCGGCACCGTCTCGGTGTCGGCGGTCGACGAGGAGGAGAGCAACGAGTTCTTCATGGTGGTCACCGACTACCTCACGCCCACCACGCTGTCGATGGGCACGGTGGGGTCGGTTCCCGAGCCGCTGAAGCGCCTGCCGGCGTTCTTCAATGCCGAGGGCCTCGAAATCACCCAGAACTTCGCCACCAGCAAGGACGGCACCCGCATCCCGTACTTCATGATCTCAAGGCAGGGCATCGAGAAGAACGGCAAGAACCCGACCCTGCTCTACGGCTACGGCGGCTTCGAGATTTCGGAGACACCGCGCTACTCCGCCGGCGTCGGGCGGGCGTGGCTGAGTCAGGGTGGCGTGTACGTGGTCGCCAACATCCGCGGCGGCGGCGAGTTCGGTCCGCGCTGGCACCAGGCCGCCCTGCGCGAGAACCGTCTGCGCACGGTCGAGGACTTCGCTGCGGTCGCCGAAGACCTGATCGCACGCGGCATCACCACCCCGCGCCACCTCGGCATCCAGGGCGGCAGCAACGGCGGCCTGCTGGTGGGCAACATGGCCGTGCTGCGTCCCGAGCTGTTCGGTGCCGTGGTCTGCCAGGTGCCTCTGCTCGACATGCGCCGCTACCACCGCCTGCTTGCCGGTGCCTCGTGGATGGCCGAGTACGGCAATCCCGATGACCCCGCGCAGTGGGAGTTCATCCGCACCTTCTCGCCGTACCACAACCTGCGCGAGGACGTGCCGTACCCGGCGGTGCTGTTCACCACCTCGACGCGCGACGACCGCGTCCACCCGGGCCATGCCCGCAAGATGTACGCGCGGATGGAGGCCCTGGGCGCGCCGGTCTATTACTACGAGAACATCGAGGGCGGCCATGGCGGTGCGGCCAACAACGCGCAGAGCGCCTTCATGAACGCGCTGGCCTTCACCTTCCTCAAGAAGAAGCTGTTCCCGGAGTCGAACTGATGAACCACCTCGCCCCCCGCCGTCGCCCGCTCGCGGCCGCGGTGCTGCTGCTTGCCGGCGGTGTTGCCGCGCCGGCCGCCTTCGCCGCCGACACCCCGAGGCCGCTGAGCACGGTCGCGGCCGCCGCCGTATCCGCACCGGCAGCCGAGCAACGCCCCCACGAGGTGCGCGCGCCGCATGGCGCGGTGCGCATCGACGAGTACTACTGGCTGCGCGACGACACCCGCCAGAACCCGGAGATGCTCGCCCACCTCAAGGCCGAGAACACCTACGCCGATGCCGTGCTCGCGCCGCTGGCCGGACTCAAGGACACGCTGTTCAACGAGATCGTCGCGCGCATCGTGCAGGACGACTCCAGCGTGCCCTTCTTCGAGGACGGCTTCTGGTACTACACGCGCTTCGAGACCGGCAAGGACTACGCCATCGTCGCCCGCCGCAAGGGCACGATGGAGGCACCCGAGCAGATCCTGCTCGACCAGAACGCGATGGCCGCCGGCAAGGAGTTCTTCCAGGTGGGCAACTGGGAGGTGAGCCCGGATGGCACCCGCCTCGCCTGGGCCGAGGACCTCAACGGCCGGCGCCAGTTCACCATCCGGGTCAAGGACATCGCCAGCGGCGAGGTGCTGCCCGACACGATCACCGGTGCCAGCGCCCACATCGTCTGGGGCGATGACAACAACACGCTCTGGTACGTCGAGAACGATCCGAAAACCCTGCTCACCACCCACGTCAAGAAGCGTGTGCTCGGGACGCCGGCCAGTGCCGACACGCTGGTCTACACCGAAACCGACAACAGCTTCTACATGGGCATCGCGCGCACGCGCTCCGACGCCTACATCTGCATCGGCGTGAGCAGCACGGTGTCGTCCGAGCAGCGTTGCACGCCGGCGGCCAACCCCGGCGAGTTCACCGTGATCGCCCCGCGCCAGCGCGATTTCGAATACAGCGCCGACCACTACGCGGGCCGCTGGGTCATCACCACCAACTGGCAGGCGCCGAACTTCCGCATCATGACCGCCGCCGAGGACGCCCTCGGCAGCCGCGAGGCGTGGCAGGAGCTGGTGCCGCACAAGGACGATGTGTTCGTTGAAGGTCTGCAACTCTTCGACGGCTTCATGGCCATCAACGAGCGCTCCGAGGGCCTGCGCCGCATCCGCATCCTCGACGACGGCGGCGAGAGCAAGTTCGTCGAATCCGACGAGCCGGCGTACACGATGGGCCTCTCCGTGAACGCCGAGCCCGCCACGCCGTGGGTGCGCTACACCTACACCTCGCTGACCACGCCGGCCACCACCTTCGAGGTGAACGTTCAGACCGGCGAGCGCAAGCAGCTCAAGCAGGACCCGGTGCCCGGCTTCGACCCGGCGCAATACGTCACCGAGCGCCTGTGGGTGCCGTCGCGCGACGGCTCGGTGCGCATCCCGGTGTCGATCGTCTACCGCAAGGGTTTCGAGAAGAACGGTGAAGCGGCGCTGCTGCAGATGGGCTACGGCAGCTATGGCGCGTCGATGGACCCTTCGTTCAACCGCAGCGTCATCAGCCTGCTCGACCGCGGCATGGTCTACGCCATCGCCCACATCCG
>DMHI01000092.1:8836-9866 GCA_003449515.1 Lysobacteraceae bacterium
AAGAACACCTTCACCGACTTCATCGACGTGACGGCGGCGCTGGTCGAGAAGGGCTACGCCCACCCCGACCGCGTGGCCGCCATCGGCGGCAGCGCCGGTGGCCTGCTGATGGGCGCCATCAGCAACATGGCCCCTTCGAGGTACGACGTGATCCTCTCGCTGGTGCCCTTCGTCGATGTGGTGACGACCATGCTCGACCCGAGCATCCCGCTCACGACCAACGAGTACGACGAGTGGGGCAACCCGGAGAAGCCCGACTTCTACGACTACATGCTGAGCTACTCGCCCTACGACAACCTCAGCGCGCAGGAGTACCCGGCGATGTTCGTCGGTACCGGCCTGTGGGATTCGCAGGTGCAGTACTGGGAGCCGGCGAAGTACGTCGCCCGCCTGCGCGCGCGCATGACCGGCGGCGGGCCGATCGTCTTCCGCGTCAACATGGAAGCCGGCCACGGTGGGCGCTCGGGGCGCTTCGATCGCTTCCGCGAGACCGCCGAGCAGTACGCCTTCATGCTGGATCAGCTGGGCGTGGAGAAGCGGGCGGACTGATGCCCGAACGCGAACGTCCGCATCCACCGACCCCGGCGTTGCGCCGGGGTTTTTCGGTTACCCGCTTTCCTTCCACAACAACACAATGGCGGCGCGCATTGATCCGCTTGCCGTGGCCGTGACGACGACGGTAAGCGGGTGCTCTGGTGCCGGTCACGGTCGTGCATTCGTATTCAGCGATGGTGCATTCGTCGATACGGTGACAGCCGGTCGATACACTGGAAGCCTGTCCCGACGGCAGAGTCACCGATGAGCCTTCGCACGCTTTCCCTTCTGATCGCCGCCGTCGCCGGTATCACCCCGTTGGCTGCGCGGACGCCGGGTGCCGATCTGGCCGCAGTGGCGCGAGACGCTCCCGCCCTCATCGGCACCACCGAGCCGATGGCCGCGCACGCGGTGTACTTCGTGATGACGGACCGCTTCGTCAACGGCGACCCGTCGAACGACCACCGCGAGCAGGGCCTGCCCGACCACGGCACCT
>DMHI01000090.1:0-304 GCA_003449515.1 Lysobacteraceae bacterium
GACCGCAGGCGCACGCCGGCGGCCCGCGCCGCGAGGGCAGCCGCCAGGGCTGAGTGCCCGCGGCCGAGCGACGCGCAGGCTGGCGCTTCCTTGGGGAGGGAGACAGGCCATGATTCGCACCGTGTTGGCGTTCGTGCTGGGCGTCATCGTGATGGGCGGCGCGGTGGCCGGCCTGCAGGCCCTCGGTCACCTGATCTGGCCGCTGCCGGTGGCGATGATGGCGGGCTGGTGGATGCGGCCGCGCGCCACCGGCACCTGACCCGCGCGCCCACGACTCGTCCGCCATGCATCACATCGTGATCGC
>DMHI01000090.1:643-917 GCA_003449515.1 Lysobacteraceae bacterium
CCCGGTGGCTACGACGCGCTGCGCGTCGTCGCGTCGCCCGACCCGCTGCCGAAGCCCGGCGAGCTGCGGATCGCGGTGCGCGCCTGCGGTGTGAACTACGCCGACGGCATCATCCGCATGGGGCTTTACGAGAGTGCGAAGCGACTGCACGGCTACCCGATCACGCCGGGCTTCGAGGTGGCGGGCGTGATCGATGCGGTGGGCGACGGTATCGACGCGGCGCGCGTCGGCGAGCGTGTGATCGGCGTGACCCTGTTCGGCGGCTACACCAGCG
>DMHI01000090.1:1167-3050 GCA_003449515.1 Lysobacteraceae bacterium
ACGCGATCGGCGATGGCGTGGAGGGCTGGCGCATCGGCGACCGCGCGATCGGCGTGACGCTGTTCGGCGGCTACACCAGCGCGATCTGCCTTCCCGCCGACCGGGTGTTCGCGCTGCCCGCCGCGCTGTCGTTCGAACAGGGCGCGGCCCTGCCCACGGTGTTCCTCACCGCGTGGTTCATGGCGCACCGGCAGGTGCATCCCGAGCCCGGCGAACGCTGGCTGGTGCACTCCGCCGCCGGCGGCGTGGGCGGTGCCCTGCTGCAACTCGCACGGCTCGCGGGCGTCGAAGCGACCGCCGTGGTGGGGGCTTCGCATAAGATCGACGCGGCGAAGGCGCTGGGCGCGGCCCACGTCATCGACAAGTCCACCGTCGACTGGTGCGCGGCAGCGAGACGGATCGCTCCCGGAGGCTTCCACGCCGTGTTCGACGCCAATGGCGTCTCGACCCTGCAGGCCAGCTTCGAGGCGCTCGCACCGATGGGAAAACTCGTGGTCTACGGTTTCGCCTCGATGCTGCCGAAAAACGGACGCCCCAACTGGCCGAAGCTGGCCTGGGACTGGTGGCGCACGCCGCGCTTCAATCCGCTGACCATGACCACGAGCAACCGCAGCGTGCTGGCCGCGAACCTGAGTTTCCTCGCGGCCGAGGCACCACTGCTGCGCCGCGGCATGCTCTGGCTGCTCGAACGTTTCGCCGATGGCCGTTTGCTGCCACCTGCGGTCGAGGTGTTCGCACTCGATGATGCCGCGAGCGCCCACAGGCGCATCGAGTCCGGGCAGAGTGTGGGCAAACTCGTACTGCGGCCCTGAGGCCGCGCTTCCCTCGAACAACCGACCCGCCATGGCCGACAACCTGATTTTCAGCCTCTTCCTGCCGATCGCACTGGGTATCGTGATGATCGGCCTCGGCCTGCACCTGACGTTGGCCGACTTCAAGCGCGTGGGCACCGCACCGAAGGCCGTGGTGGTCGCCCTGACCGTGCAGACGGTGTTGCTTCCGCCGGTGGCGTTCGCGCTGGCGATCGGCTTCGGCCTGCCGCCCGAGCTGGGCCTCGGCCTGGTGCTGCTCGCCGCCTCCCCGGGCGGCGTCACCGCCAACCTGTTTTCCCACCTGGCGCGCGGCGACGTGGCGCTGAACATCTCGCTTACCGCGATCAACAGCGCGCTCGCCCTGCTCACGCTGCCGATCTGGACGGCGCTGGGCCTGCTCTGGCTGATGGACAGCGAGCAGGCGGTGCCGCCGCCGACGCGCAAGATCGTCGAGGTGGGGTTGATCGTGATCGTGCCGGTGGTCATCGGCATGCTGCTGCGTGGCTGGAAGCCGGCGCTGGCCGAGAAGCTCGACAAGCCCATCCGGCTGGCTTCGACGCTGATCCTCGTGGTGCTGATCGCGGCCGCCGTGGTGATCGAACGCGAGACCCTGGCGACCTACGCCGCCGTCGTGGGCCTCGCCGCGCTGATCTTCAACCTCGTCAGCCTGCTCGCCGGCTACGCCGCCGGCCGTGCCGCCCGCCTCGGTGTGCCGCAGTCCACCGCCATCGCCTTCGAAATCGGCATCCACAACGGCACGCTGGCGATCTTCGTCGCCTTGCACGCCTTGCAGATGCCCGGTGCCGCCGTGGTGCCGGCGATCTACTCGCTGCTGATGTACATCACCGGCGGACTGTTCGCGTGGTGGGTGCTGAAGCGCGCGCTCAGAGCGGCTTGATGAACACCAGCACGAGGATGCCGACCAGCAGCACGGCCGGCACTTCGTTGAACCAGCGCAGCCAGGTCGCCGACTTCAGCGCACCACCGGCGACGGCCGACTTCAGCATGCGGCCCGCGACAATGAAGTGCGCGAGGATGCCGAGCACCAGCAGGAACTTCAGGTGCATCCAG
>DMHI01000090.1:3460-6591 GCA_003449515.1 Lysobacteraceae bacterium
GAAGACGAAGCCGAGCATCACGTGACCGAAGCGGTAGAGGCGCTGGCCCATCAACCCGAGGCGGGCGACGACGGCAGGCTCGCCCTGCGCTTCGGCGATATTGACGAGGATGCGCGGCAGGTAGAGCACGGTGGCCATCCACGCGATCACGAACAGCGTGTGCAGCAGCTTGGTCCACAGGTAGGTGTTGCCGAGGAAAAGGTCCATCGTGGGTCGGTCGTGGGGTTGGGCGCGAAGGATGCCACGGACCCGGCTCGCGTCGACATACCCTGCCGCAACGCACCATGCGCCGCCGCAGCGTTGCGGCTAGGCTGCGCGGCATGGACGCCGACATCACCCAGATCGCCTGCCCGCATTGCCTCGCCATCAACCGCGTCCCCGATGCGCGGCTCGGCGACGATCCGATCTGCGGCCGCTGCGGCAACGGCCTCTTCACCGGCCTGCCGCTGCCGCTCACCGCGACGAATGCGGAAGCCCTGCTGCTGAAATCGGAGCAGCCGGTGGTGATCGACGCCTGGGCCGGCTGGTGCGGGCCTTGCCGCAGCTTCGCGCCCACCTTCGCCGCAGCCTGCCAGCGGCTCGAACCGCAGTTCCGCTTCGTCAAACTCGACACCGAAGCCGAGCCGCAGCTTGCCGCGCAGTTCCGCATCCAGAGCCTGCCCACGCTGATCGCGTGGCAGGGCAGCCGCGACGGTGGCCATGAGGTCGCCCGCACCAGCGGCGCCATGCCACTGCCGCAGTTCATGCAGTGGCTGGCGACGAGCTACGGGCTGGCCTGACCGCTGGCGCGCTTCGCCCGGATCAGCGCGAAGGGGCCAGCGTGGTGGCCGGAGGCAGCACCGTACCGAACAGGTGCGCGTACATGAAGCGGTACACGTCGGTGTTGTCGAAGCCGGTGCTGAAATCGGCCAGCGTCAGGGTGCGACGGCTGCGCACGGCATTGCTGGCGGCGCGTGCCACGATGCCGTCGGCGAAATCCGGGCCGCCGGCCCAGCCCACGCCGAAGTGCATGACGCGGCCGAAGCGATCGGGAGCGGCGGCGAACGAAGGCGTGCCGCGACCGTACAGGCCATCGAACGGATTGTTGACCGCCGCACCGCCTGCGGCGGCATTGGTGCCCACGGCACCGACCGCGGGAACCGGGCCGGGAAGAGCGCCGACCTGCATCGCGCTGGCATTGCTGTCGGCCGCCACCAGCACCGTGGTGGGGAAGCGGGTGCCCATCGGATCGCGCGGACTCTGGCGCTGCGCCTCGAGCGTCACGCCGATCATGCCGTCGGCGATGCGCATCGAGGCCAGCGTGCCGATGGCGTTGTTGGCGTTGCCGAAGTTGTCGACACTCTCCGACTCGGCCACCAGCAGGTAGGGGCGGCCGGCGAGGTTGGCGTGGCGCGCCAGCAGCATCATCGCCATCCGCGTCATCTCGTCGGCGCGCGGCGGATTGAAGCCGGGATTCGCGGCGAGCGGGTTGCCGAACAGCACCAGGTTCGATCGCTTGTCGTCGAGCGGAATGGAGGCATCGCGGAAGCCGGCAGCGATCAGCGCCTCCTCGTTCGTGTCGTTGAAGGTGTGATGGGCGGCGAACAGGCCGAGCACGCGCGGCGTCCAGCGCTGATCGCTCTGCAGGCGGGCCATCACCGCGTCGAATTCAGCGCGCGTGCGGATCACCAGGAAGCCCGCGTCGGCGGCTTCAGCGATGAGGTTGCGCGCATCGGGGCGATCGGGCGTGGCGGTGCGGTTGGGCTTGCTCCAGTCGAGCGTGTGCACCATGCAGTTCAGCGGGAACGTCGCGATGCCCTCCTGGGTAGCGGCGCGCATCGATCCCGTGGCGCAGGTCGGCGTACCCTGCGGCAGGAAGTTGCGCTCACCACCCCCCAGGATCACCACCGGGGGACGGTCGCGCGAGGTGCGCGCCGGGGCCGCGCCGTCACGGCCGGCGATCACCTGCAGCGCGATCGCATCCCAGTTGTTGCGGTTGCCCACCTCAGCCGCGAACGCACCGGTACCGGGCTCGCCGATGTTGCCGTCGTTGACGAGACCCGTCGGATGGCCACGGTCGGCCGCCTCGCGCAGGATGCTGCCGGAAAAGCCCGAGAGCGCGTTGATCGAACGGTCGGTGGGCGGGATGGCATTGCCGTTGCCGTCCTTGCCGAACGAACCGAGGCCCTCAACCTTGAAACCGAAGGCGTGGGTGGTGGCACCACCGTTCGAGGTGCCGGTCAACAACTCCTCCATGTGGCCGCGATAGACCGCCATCTGCGGCAGGCGATCCCAGTTCAAGGTCGCATCCGGCCCCTGCCAGTAGAACCGTGCCGCCGCCCAATGGCTGACGCCAGCGCCATCGGGATGCAGGAAAACGACGTTGCCGCGCGTGCCGCGGTGATCGTCGCCGGCATGCACGAGGGCAGGCAGCAGGGCGCTGGCAGCAAGAACCGCAGCGGAGAGCAATTTGATCGACATGTCAGAAGCTCCGTTGGAGGTGAGGGAGCGGCACCGGCCACGGCACCGATGCGTTCGGGGTCCTTCCGCAGGTGGCCACTCGATCGCAAGGCGCGACACTAGGCCCGGTGGTTTGCGAATCGATGACTTTTCAGAGGCGGGACGCCGGACCTTCACGGCGCTATGACGGGTGGCCGGCAGCGCGCGCCCCAAGGCGCGGCGAACGGCCGGCAGCCTTCACGAACCACTAAACTCCTCGCCCGCTTCAGGCTTCCCGCGCCCCGATGACCGACCCCGCCCGCCCCGCCTTCCACGGCTTCGAACAGATCCCGCTGCACGAGTACGCCGAGCGCGCCTACCTCGACTACTCGATGTACGTGGTGCTCGACCGCGCCCTGCCCTTTCTCGGCGACGGGCTGAAGCCGGTGCAGCGCCGGATCATCTACGCCATGAGCGAGCTGGGCCTCAACGCCGGTGCGAAGCCGAAGAAGTCGGCGCGCACGGTGGGTGATGTGATCGGCAAGTTCCACCCGCATGGCGATTCGGCCTGCTACGAAGCACTCGTGCTGATGGCCCAGCCGTTCTCCTACCGCTACCCGCTGATCGAAGGCCAGGGCAACTTCGGCTCGCCGGACGACCCGAAGAGTTTCGCGGCGATGCGCTACACCGAGTCGAAACTCACGCCGATTGCC
>DMHI01000090.1:6926-7648 GCA_003449515.1 Lysobacteraceae bacterium
CTCACGCCGATTGCCGAGGTGCTGCTCGGCGAACTCGGCCAGGGCACCGTTGAGTGGACGCCGAATTTCGATGGCACGCTCGATGAGCCGTCGTGGCTGCCAGCGCGCCTGCCGCACCTGCTGCTCAACGGCACCACCGGCATCGCGGTGGGCATGGCCACCGACGTGCCGCCGCACAACCTCAATGAAGTCGTCAGCGCCTGCGTGCGCCTGCTCGATGATCCCGAGGCCACCACGCGCGACCTCTGCGAGCACATCCGCGGCCCCGACTACCCGACCGCCGCCGAGATCATCACGCCGGCCGCCGACCTGCTGTCGATGTACGAGACCGGCAACGGCAGCGTCCGCGCCCGCGCCACCTACATCAAGGAAGGCCAGAACATCGTCGTGACGGCCCTGCCCTACCAAGTCTCGCCGTCGAAGATCATGGAGCAGATCGCCGCCCAGCTTCGCGCGAAGAAGCTGCCGTGGCTCGAGGACCTGCGCGACGAATCGGACCACCAGAACCCGGTGCGCCTCGTGCTCGTGCCGCGCAGCAACCGCGTCGACATCGACGCGCTGATGGGCCACCTGATGGCGACGACGGACCTCGAGAAGAGCTTCCGCGTCAACTTGAACATCATCGGCCTCGACGGCCGCCCGCAGGTGCGCGGCCTGCGCTCGATCCTCGGCGAGTGGCTGCAGTTCCGCACCAGCACGCTGAAGCGCCGCCTCAAGCACCG
>DMHI01000124.1:0-1495 GCA_003449515.1 Lysobacteraceae bacterium
CTCGGCGCTGTCGAGGTCGACATCCGCGGCAAGCGCATTCCGGTGCGCGTGGTGAAATACCCGTTCGTCCGCGAAGGCCAGCCGCAGCCCGGCGTTCTCGCCTGATCCAACGCCGACGGCTTCTGTCGCCGCCGTCCTGCCGAATCCCGCACCCAACGCTTCCACCGACACGCTTCCCGGAGCCCACGATGAGCCACGTTCCCGCCGACCTGAAGTTCATGAAGTCCCACGAGTGGGTGCGCGCCGAGGGCGGCAACCGCTACACCGTCGGCATCAGCGACCACGCGCAGGCCGCGCTGGGCGATCTGGTCTACGTCGAGCTGCCGAGCGAGGGCGATGAGGTGTCGCAAGGCGCCGGCTGCGCCGTTGTCGAGTCGGTCAAGGCCGCCTCCGACGTCTACGCGCCGCTGTCCGGCAGGGTCGTGGCGGCGAATGCCGCGCTCGCCGATGCGCCGGAGACGATCAATGCCGATGCCTACGGCAAGGGTTGGATGTTCGTGGTCGAAGCCAGCCATCCGGCCCAGCTCGACGGCCTGCTCTCGGCCGACGCCTACGCCGCCACGCTCGAAAACTGACGCCTTCGATGATGCGCGAATGCTCTGGTGTTCGCGCATTTTCGATTGCTGCAGCGCACCAATGCGCATTTCCGCTGTTTCCGAACGCGCCGGCACCACGTCGCTCAGCCCTCGTCGCCGGTTCGATGTGGCCGACGGACTCACCAGCCCACGGCCTTGGTGCTGTTCGCCGCGATGCAAAAAACACCTTGTTTTCCAGCATCAGCGATGAATGGCGCGGCACGCATCGCACTCCGCGGGTGAGCGATCGGCGTGCGCTCGACGCGCCGAGCCACTCGCGCATCCGATCAGCGGCGAAAAAAAATGCGCAAAGTTGTTGACACAAAAAAAATGCGTGGATAGCTTCCGCGCAACGCATTCACCTCACCACGAGTGATTCGAGCCAGCCTCCATCCGCATCGCGCATACGACGATCTCGCCCGAACGGCTCCGGCCCGGGGCGTGCGGCTCGACTCCCTCCCGCGCTTTGTCGAGGTTCTTTCTTCCGGAAACACCGGTCACGGTCGAACAGGCCGTGCGGGCAGGGTGTTTCCGTGCGTCGCGATGTCGTCGCGGCGCTACCCCATCCGAGCCGCCGGCATCGCTGGCGGAGCGGGTTTGCCCGGAGTCACGCTCCCGGGCTCTGCCTTTGCCACTGGGTGATTCAACCGTACCAAGCGAAACGCCAATACCACTGACGAGGAGTGCACCATGGCTGTCAAGAAAGCTGCGAAGAAAGCCGCGAAGAAAGCGGTGAAGAAGCCCGCCAAGAAGGCGGCTGCGAAGAAGGCCGTCAAGAAGACCGCCAAGAAGGCCGTCAAGAAGGCCGTGAAGAAGGTCGCGAAGAAGGCCGTCAAGAAGACCGCCAAGAAGGCGGTTCGCAAGACCGCGAAGAAGGCCGCCCCGAAGAAGGCTGCCAAGAAGACGGCGAAGAAGGCTGC
>DMHI01000124.1:1848-3511 GCA_003449515.1 Lysobacteraceae bacterium
GCCCCGAAGAAGGCCGCCAAGAAGAAGGCTGCTCCCAAGAAGAAGTCGGCTCCGAAGGCCGCTCCGGCTCCGGCCGCGCCCGTCGCGGCGATGTAAGCCAAGCCACCCGATTGCTGTGATCACCCCGGCCCGTTGCCCAGGCAGGCCGGGGACTTTGCAAAGGCCCTGACGCCCCGAAAGGGGCGTTAGCTTTTTCGCCGCCCGCGATCAGCGGCCGTTGACGAGATCGACCCAGCGTTCTTCGGGCAGACCAAGAATGCGGTCGAGGAAGGTGGGCATCAGGCCCGAGGGCAGCGCCGATTCGCTGTTCCAGAGCACCACGATCCCGACATCGCGGCGCGGCAACAGGCCGATCATCGCCCGATACCCCTGCACGGCACCCGCGTGGTACACGGCGGTTTCGCCGGCGTAGTCGAAAACGCGCCAGCCGGTGCCGTAATGCGCGTCGCGCAGCCGTGTACGCCGCCACGGTGAGCCGCCGAGCTGGTCACGGGTGCGCACCACCGGCGCGTGCAGGTCGGTGAGCAGGGCCTGGGACAGCACGTCGGGGCGATGGCCGAGCTGCGCACTGGCCCAGCGCGCCATGTCGGCCACCGAGGCGTTGATGCCGGCCGCAGGCGGTACCCGATAGTAGTTCTCGCGGGGCCGCACCGCCGTCCATCCGCGTCCGGCGCGCACATGCGGGCGCGCCCAGCGTTCGCTGCTCTCCAGACCATCGCGGCCGAAGGTGGAATCCTCCATGCCGAGCGGTGCGAACAGGCGCTTCTCGACCAGCCGCGTGTAGAAGTCGCCGGTGACGGCGAACACCACGTCGCCGATCAGGCTGAAGGCGACATTCTGGTAGCCGAAGCACTCGCGTGGCGGGCACAGCAGCGGCGCCGAGCCGAGGCGCGCGGCCAGCAGCGGATAGGGCGCGCCATCCTCGAGGTCGCGGTCGAAGGTGTGGAACTTCAGCCCCATCCGGTGCGCCAGCACGTCGCGGACCGTGAGTTGTGCCGAGCCGGCCGCATCGGCGAGCTGGAGGTTGTTGAGCAGGATGACGGCGAGCACTTCATGGACGCTGTTGCCGCCTGTGGCGCGGCCCTGCACCTCGGCGCGCTTCTGCGGGGCGAGCTCGGCGAGGATTGCCTGCTGGAAGGCGGGCGAGGGCGCAGCGAAGGCAGCGGGTGCCAGCGCGATCAGCGCAAGCGAGGCCAGGGCGAAGCGCTTCATCATCTCGGGTCTCCTCGTTGGGCGCCCGCGAGGTGGCTGGCGCGCCGCAAACCTAGCCCGGTGCCGCTCAACTCGTGCGCGAGAGGGGACAGCGGGTCATCCGTCGAGACGCAGCGCTCACTCCATCACGATGCGCGGGCCGGCGGCACCGGCCGGCGCGCTCACCTTCTCCCAGATGCGGGCCGCGATGGCGCGGTAGCGCGCGGCCTCGTCGGAGGCGGGGGCGGCCAGCACGACGGGCGTGCCCGCATCGGCCATCTCGCGGATGGCGAGCTTNNCCGGCCGCATCGGCGAGCTGGAAGGTCGGCAACTGCTGGCTCAGTGGCATGTCCCAGCGCAGCACGCCGTCCTCGACCAGTTGCGCCGCCAGCGTGCCGGCGAAGCCCTTCGACAGCGAGGCGATACGGAACACGGTATCCGCGTCGATGCGCTCGCCGTCGCGGCCGCCGGT
>DMHI01000124.1:3864-3998 GCA_003449515.1 Lysobacteraceae bacterium
GCCAGCACCACGCGGTCGCCGTGGACCACGGCGATGGCGAGCCCGGGCACGCCGCGACCGATGATGGCCCTGGCCAGGGCGTCGATCTCGGCGCTGGCGGCATCGACATGCCGCGCGCTGACGGCCAGGCGCTG
>DMHI01000220.1 GCA_003449515.1 Lysobacteraceae bacterium
GTGAACCTGAGCGAATCGCTGGCGCAGTCGGTGAACACCTACTACTTCGATCTCGCGATGCGGCTGGGGATCGACCGCATCGCCGCCGATCTCGGGCGGATGGGCTTCGGTCAACCGACCGGCATCGACCTCACCGGCGAGGCGAGCGGCGTGCTTCCCTCGCGCGAGTGGAAGCAGCGGCGCTTCCGACAGGTCTGGTTTCCGGGCGAGACGGTGATCGCCGGCATCGGGCAGGGCTATTGGGTGGTGACGCCGCTGCAACTGGCCCAGGGGACGGCGATGCTCGCCGGCGGCGGGATGCTGCGCCGCCCGCACCTGGTACGGGCGACCCAGGCCGGGTTCGGCGCACCGCGCCTGCCGGTGCCGCAGCCTCCGGCGCAGCGTGTGGTCGCCGATGCGGCGCATCTCGCCGCCGTGAATGAGGGGCTGGTGGCGACGATGCACGGGCCCACGGGCACCGCCGTGCGCGCTGCGGAGGGGGCCTGGTACCGGATGGCCGGCAAGACCGGCACCGCGCAGCGCGTCGGCCGCCGCGGTGACGAGCGCCTCGACCCCAACGCACTGCCCTACCACCTGCGCCATCTGGCCCTGTTCGTGGGTTTCGCGCCGGTCGAGGCGCCGACGATCGCGCTGGTCGTGGTGGTCGAGCAGGGCGGCTCGGGCGCTGCGGCGGCGGCCCCGGTGGCGCGGCGCATCTTCGACGCATGGATGGGCCCGGCGCCCGATCGCGCTGCGGCGCCGGTCGGGCAAGCCGCGGAGCCGGTCGGGCAAGCCGCGGAGCCGCTGCCGTGAGCGCCCTGCTGCGCGGGCTCACGACCTTCGTCTGGCGCTGGCTCGATCGCGTCGACCTGCCCTTGTTGGCCGGCCTGCTCGCCATCATGGGCCTGAGCCTCGCCGTGCAGGCCAGCGCCGCCGGGGGCGATGGGCGCGCCGTGATCGCGCAGGCGGTGCGTTTTGGCGTCGGGCTGGGGGCCCTGCTGCTGCTCACGCGACTCTCGCCCAGCACCCTGCGCCAGTGGACGCCGCTGGCCTACGTGGGCGGCCTCGTGTTGCTCGGGCTGGTGTTCGTGTTCGGCTCCGGGCGCAGCGCCGACCTCTGGCTCGACCTCGGCGTGTTCCACCTGCAGCCGGCCGAGCTGCTGAAGCTCGGCGTGCCGATGATGGTGGCGTGGTTCCTGCACCAGGCGCGGTTGCCGCCGGGCTGGACGACGCTGGCGATCAGCGCCGCGATCATCGGCCTGCCGGTGGGCCTGATCATTCTCCAGCCCGACCTCGGCACCGGCCTGCTGGTCGGTGCGTCCGGCGTGTTCGCGGTTTTCCTTGCCGGTATCGCCTGGTGGCGCATCGGCCTGTTCGCCGGCCTCGGCCTCGCCGCCCTGCCGATCGGCTGGCAGTTCCTGATGCCGTACCAGAAAGACCGCATCCTCACCTTCCTCGACCCGGAATCCGACCCGCTCGGCACCGGCTGGAACATCATCCAGTCGAAGATCGCGATCGGCTCCGGCGGGCTCACCGGCAAGGGTTGGGGGCAGGGCACGCAGGCGCACCTCGACTTCCTGCCCGAGCACACCACCGATTTCGTGTTCGCGGTCTATGCCGAGGAGTTCGGTTGGCTCGGCGTGCTGCTGCTGCTCGGTCTCTACCTGTTCGTCGTGCTGCGCTCGCTGTGGCTTGCGGCGCAGGCCCGTGACACCTACGCCCGCCTGCTCGCTGGCGCGCTGGGGCTGACTTTCTCGATCTACGTCATCGTCAACGCCGGCATGGTGGCGGGCTTCCTGCCCGTCGTCGGCGTGCCGATGCCGCTGCTGAGCTACGGCGGCACCTCGGCGGTGTCGCTGCTGGCCGGCTTCGGCATCGTGATGGCGGCGGGCGCGCATCGGCGCAGCTGGGGCGGGTGACGTCGCGTTGATTGCTGGCAGCACCGAGCGCCAGTCGCCGGATGCCGCGTGGCAAGTGCGTGGGCCTCGTGTCGCGGCTGCCCGCTCGAATGCGACGTCCGTGTCGCTCGAGCGGCGGGGCCGGCTTCGCCGGTCCTGCCCGCTGCAGCGCAGCGGGCGTTCGTTGCCATCAGCGAGCGATGCTCGCTGGGCGATGGCACCTCACCCCTGCGCCGCCCTGTCGGGCTGTCGCCTGATGTTCTTGCCGGGGCTCCTTATTCGCCGCGCCGCGAGGCCCACGCTCTTGCTTCGACGGCGCCTGGCCAGTCCGGCACGCGTGTCCGCCGCGATCTTGCGAGTTCACCCACTCCTGCGCGCGAGGCGTGGCGAGCTGGCGTGTGCATGACATCGCGGCGAGTCTCCGCATCGCGCTCGCCGAGAAGCTCGACAGCCGAAGCGCGGCCCCTGCGTCGGCCGTTCGATGAGTCAGGCTCTCGCGCGGCAAGCGCAAACGCGCGCCCTCACGCCGGCCCGCACACCCGCGCGTGATACATTCCGCCCCATCGCGCGGCCCGTTTCCGCGCTGGATTCCGGCCCGATCCCGATGCGTTGTTCCCTGCTTGCCGCCGCGCTGTCCGCAGCCCTCGTCATCCCGGCCTCGGCCACCGAAACCGACCCCGCGGCAAAGGCCGCCTTCATCGCCGAAGCGAGCGCCGAGTACGGGCTCACCGACGCCGAGATCGAAGGCTGGCTCGCCAAGGCGACCTACCAGCAGAGCATCGTCAACGCCATGTCGCGGCCGGCCGAGCGGGTCAAGCCGTGGCGCGACTACCGGCCCATCTTCATCACTGCTGCGCGCATCGCCGGCGGGCAGCGCTTCCTCGCCGAGCACCGCGAGGCGCTGCAGAAGGTCGAGAACGACACCGGTGTGCCGAAGCAGTACATCGTCGCCATCATCGGCGTCGAGACGGCGTATGGCCGCGTCACCGGCAGCTTCGAGGTGCTGGATGCGTTGTACACGCTCGGCTTCCACTACCCCTCGCTCGGCAACCCCGAGCGCGAGGCGCGGCGTGGGGCGTTCTTCCGCGACGAGCTGGCGCAGTCGCTGCTGCTGGCACGCGAGGAGGGCATCGACATCCCGGCGCAGAAGGGCAGCTACGCCGGCGCGATGGGCTGGGGCCAGTTCATGCCCTCGAGCTACCGCGCCTACGCGAAGGATGGCGACGGCGATGGCCGCCGCGATCTGTTCAACTCGCTGCCCGATGTCTTCGCATCGATCGCCAACTATTTCGTTGCGCACGGCTGGCAGCCCGGCCAGCCGGTGGTGGCGCGCGCGGTGGCCGACGACGGTGCGGCCTTCGCGCCGCCCGACCTCGTGCCCCGCTACGCGCCGGCCGAGCTCGCCACCAAGGGCTTCCGTGCATTGGACGGCAACGCTCACGAGGCCGCGGCCACGCTGGTGACGCTGGAGGGCGCGCAGGGCACCGAGCATTGGCTGGGCTTCAAGAATTTCTACGTGATCACCCGCTACAACCGCTCGCCGATGTACGCGCTGGCCGTGCACCAGTTGGCCGATGCGATCATCGCTGCCGATGCTGCGGTGCCGGCGTCCGGCGGATGATCCGGGCGATTCCACTGGCGATGGTGGCGCTGCTGCTTGCCGCCTGTGCCGGCGCGCCGAAGCCGCGCCCGGAGGCGCGCGCCGGCAGCGAGTCGACGCCCTTGCGCGACGGCTCGGCTGCTGCGGTCGATGCGCTGCCGCCGGCGCCGGACTGCGTGCCGATGCGCGAGCACGACGAGTCGCTGTACACCGCTGGCGGCCTGTATGCGCCCGGCGTGGCCGATCGCCCGCCGCCGGTGCCGGTGGATGTCTCCAACATCCCCGAGCCCACGCCGCGCCGCGAGCCGCGCGCGCGCTGGGGCAACCGCGAGAGCTACACCGTGCTGGGACGCACCTACCGCGTGATGGCCTCGGCCGAAGGCCATGTCGAGCGCGGCATCGCCAGCTGGTACGGCTACAAGTTCCACGGTCGCCACACCTCGAGCCGCGAGCGCTACGACATGTGCGCGTTCACGGCGGCGCACCGGACGCTGCCCCTGCCCACCTACGTGCGCGTCACCAACCTCGAGAACGACCGCAGCGTGATCGTGCGGGTCAACGACCGTGGGCCCTTCCACGAGGGCCGCATCATCGACCTCAGCTACGCCGCCGCCACGCGCCTCGACATGAAGCAGGCCGGCACCGCGCGTGTCGAGGTGCGTACCCTGGTGGGGCCGTATGACACCGTGGCCACGGCCCCGCCGCCGCGCGCCGCGGCGCCAGTACCGGCGCACCGCTGGGCCGGTCCGGTGCCGCCGCCGGCAGCACCCGAGGGCCCGCAGGTGGTGCAGGTCGGCAGTTTCGGTGATCGCCACAACGCCCAGCGCCTGGTCGAGCGCCTCGACGCCGCAGGCATCGACGGCGCTCAGCTCGACCACGCCATCGTCGATGAGCGCAGCGTCTGGCGTGTCCGTTTCGCCCCGCAGGCTGGCGCGGCCGCGCGCGCGCTGGCCGAGCGCGTCATGGCCAGCGGGCTCGCCGCAGCACGGGTGTTCAGCGCCGAGCCTTGAAGCCCCGCGGCGCGAGCACGGCGCGTTAAGGCGCGGCGCGCTACCTTTCCCGCCCTTCGCGCGGCTCGCCGCGCGCACCCACCGGAGTTCCGAGTCCCGCCATGCGTCACCTGTCCCTGCTCGCGCTGCCCCTGCTCATCGCCGCTTCGCTCGCCGTCGCCCAGGCCCCGGCGCCGCAGCCCGTGCCCACCCCGGCGGCACAACCGGTGCCACGCCCGACCCTTCCCACACCTGCCACACGTCCGGTGGCGATCCCGCCCGCGCCGGCCTCGCAGGGCGCCGCGTGGATCCTGATGGACGCCACCAGCGGGCAGGTGCTGGCGGGGCAGAACATCGACACCCCGCGCTCGCCGGCTTCGCTGACCAAGGTGATGAGCTCCTACGTGGTCGCCGCCGAGCTTGCCGCCGGCCGCATCCGCAAGGACGACCAGGTGCTGATCTCCGAGCGCGCCTGGCGCGAGGGCGGTGCCGGCACCACCGGGAGTTTCTCGGGCTTCGAGGTCAATAGCCGCGCGCCGCTGGAAACGGTGATGACCGGCATGGTGGTGCAGAGCGGCAACGATGCCTCGATCGCGCTGGCCGAGCACATCGCCGGCACCGAGGAGGCGTTCGCCGACCTGATGAACAGCTACGCGAAGAAGATCGGCATGACGAACTCGCACTTCGTCAACTCGCATGGTCTCGATGCGCCGGGGCAGGTGATCACCGCCCGCGACATGGCCCTGCTGTCGCGCGCCCTGATCACGCAGTTCCCGGAGGCCTACGCGCTGCACTCGATGAAGGAGTTCACCTGGAACGGCATCACCCAGCACAACCGCAACGGTCTGCTGTGGAAGGATCCTTCCGTCGACGGCATCAAGACCGGCCACACCTCGACGGCGGGGTTCAACCTCGCCGCCTCGGCCAAGCGCGGCGACATGCGGCTGATCTCGGCGGTGATGGGCGTCGAGGCCGACAGCCGCAGCGCCGCCTTCCGCATCCGCGAAGGCGACAACCTCGCGCTGCTGAACTGGGGCTTCCGCTTCTTCGAGACCCACGCGCTGTTCGGCGGCACGCAGCCGCTGGCCACCCAGCCGCTGTTCAAGGGGGAGGCCGATACGGTGGCGCTCGGCGTGGTCGCGCCGGTGCTGGTCACCCTGCCGCGTGGCCGCTACAACGACCTGCAGCCGAAGATCGACGTGCCGAAGCAGATCGTCGCGCCGATCGCCAAGGGCCAGGCCATCGGTACGGTGCGTGTCACGCTCGACGGCAAGGAAGTGGCGCGCGCGCC
>DMHI01000012.1:0-15008 GCA_003449515.1 Lysobacteraceae bacterium
ACCTACGCCAAGGACAAGCGCCTGTTCGAGTGATCGAACGCATCGACTGAGCGCCCACGAGAACCGGCTGGAGCCCCGCTATGAGCAGCATCGATTTCACCTCGTTCCTGAAGCTGATGGCGCACAAGAAGGCGTCCGACCTGTTCATCACGGCCGGCGTCCCGCCCTCGATGAAACTGCACGGCAAGCTGGTGCCGATCACGCAGGAGCCGCTGTCCTCCACGCAGAGCCGCGACCTTGTGCTGAACGTGATGAACCCCTCGCAGCGCGAGGAGTTCGAGAAGACCCACGAGTGCAACTTCGCCATCGGCCTCGCCGGGGTGGGGCGCTTCCGCGTCTCGTGCTTCTACCAGCGCAACCAGGTCGGCATGGTGCTGCGCCGCATCGAGACGAAGATTCCAAGCATCGACGAGCTGAACCTGCCGGCGGTGGTCAAGACGCTGGCGATGACCAAGCGCGGCATCATCATCTTCGTCGGCGCGACGGGCACGGGTAAGTCCACCTCGCTCGCCGCGATGATCGGCTACCGCAACATGAACTCGTCGGGCCACATCATCACGATCGAAGACCCGATCGAGTTCGTGCACAAGCACGAGGGCTGCATCATCACGCAGCGCGAGGTCGGCATCGACACCGATTCGTGGGAGGCCGCGCTGAAGAACACGCTGCGCCAGGCGCCCGACGTGATCATGATCGGCGAGGTGCGCACCCGCGAGGGCATGGACCACGCCATCGCCTTCGCCGAAACCGGCCATCTCGTGCTCTGCACCCTGCACGCGAACAACGCCAACCAGGCGATGGACCGCATCATCAACTTCTTCCCGGAGGAGCGCCGCAGCCAGTTGCTGATGGACCTCTCGCTCAACCTCAGGGGGGTGGTCGCCCAGCAGTTGATCCCGACGCCGGACGGCAAGGGCCGGCGCTGCGCGATGGAGATCCTGCTCGGCACGCCGCTGGTGCAGGACTACATCCGCGATGGCGAGATCCACAAGCTGAAGGACGTGATGAAGGAGTCCACCCAGCTCGGCATGAAGACCTTCGACCAGGCGCTGTTCGAGCTGTACCAGGCCGGCGAGATCACCTACGAGGACGCGCTGCGCTACGCCGATTCGGCCAACGAGGTGCGCCTGAAGATCAAGCTGGCACAGGGCGGCGACGCCCGCTCGCTGGCGGCGGGCCTCGACGGCGTCGACGTTGCCCGGGTGGAGTGATTCAGGCGCCGATCCCGTAGCGCCGTGGATCGAAGCCGCCGGTCTCGAAGATGATCGGTGAGCCGGCGTGGGCGGGCGCGATCTCGACGCGCGATGCGCCGTCGAGCCCGCGGATGAAGCCGGTGTCGTCGTTGATGAACAGTGCCGGCCGCTCGCCGGTGCTGCTGGCTTCGCCGTCGAAGCGCCGCGGTTCGCTCGCGTCGAAGCGGATCGTGAAGGCGCAGGGCGAGCCGCAGTCGAAGTCGCCCTCCTCGATGACGAGGTAGACGCTCTGGCCCCAGCGCGGGTCGTTGCGCAGCACCAGCTGCACGGTGGGCACGACGGCGAAGGTGGTGGCGACGTCGTCTTCGTCCGGGCGCAGGTTGCGCATCGACGCCGATTTCTGCGGGCGTGATTCGCCATCCACCGCCACCGACACGTAGTGCCAGAGCGCCGCCAGTCGCGCAGCCTCGTGCTGTGCGGCGGCCTCGGCGCGGAGTGCATCGGACATTGGCGCCACCTCGGCCGCAGCGGTCGCAGCGGCCGGCTCCTCGGGACCGGGGCCGCAGCCGCCCAGCAGCACCGGCAGCGGAACGGCCAGCAGGATGGCGAGGGAGAGCGGACGGATCGCGCGCCGTGGCGCCTGGCGGAAGTGGCGGGGTGTCGGGGTCATGGCGGCGGCAACGCGGGACAGGCCGGCAGCTTAATCCGGGCGGGCGCCGCGACACATCGCCCACCGGCCAGCGCCTACACTAAGGCCATGCCACTGGAACGCTCGCTCGCACCGTCCTTCCTGCTCGCCATGCCCGGCATGGACGACCCGCAATTCGCGCGCACCGCCGTGCTGATGTGCCAGCACGATGGCGACGGCGCGATGGGGGTGGTGCTCAATCGCCGCACCGACGTGCTGCTCGGCGAGTTGTTCGAGCAGCTCGGCATCGACGGCGCCAGCCGCGAGATGAAGGGCCGCACCGTCTACTGGGGCGGTCCGGTGCATGCCGATCGCGGGTTCGTGCTGCACGACGATCCGCGCCCGTGGCCCTCGACCCTGCGCTTCGGCGGCTTCGGCCTGACCAGCTCGCGCGAGATCCTGCATGCGATGGCGCGCGGCGAAGGCCCGGATCGCTATGTCGTGGTGATCGGCCATGCCGGTTGGGGCGGCGAGCAGCTCGAGGGCGAGATCGCGCAGAACGCCTGGCTCACCGTGCCGGCCACCGGAGCGCTGGTGTTCGATACCGACGCCGATGCGCTCTGGCAGGCCGCCGCCGGGCAGATCGGTGTCGACGTGACGCGCTTGGCCGAATACAGCGGTCGCGCATGACGGCGGGCGCGGTGCTGGGCTTCGATGTGGGCGCGAGGCGCATCGGCGTCGCCGTCGGCAACGGCATCACCGGCACGGCCAGCGAACTCGGCCTGATCGAGGTGCGCGACGGCATCCCCGACTGGTCCGGCTTCGACCGCCTGCTGAAAGACTGGTCGCCGGCGCAACTCGTGGTCGGTGATCCGCTCAACGACGACCCCACCCAGCCCGATCCGCCGGCGCGGCAGCGGGCGCGTGGCTTCGCCCGCGCCGCCGCGAGGCGCAGCGGCTTGCCGGTGGTGCTGGTCGATGAGCGCCGCAGCTCGAAGGAGGCCGCCGAACGCTTCGCCAACCAGCGTCGCGCGGGCCTGAAGCGGCGCGCCGATGCCGAGGTGATCGACGCATTGGCCGCGGTGATCATCGTCGAACGCTTCCTCGCCGGCTATCCTCCGGCACCATGACCGCCCACGACCGCCTGCGGCACCTGCTCACTCTCGACGGCCTCGGCGGCGCGCGCATCGCCGCCCTGCTCGACGCCGCCGAACGCCTGCGCCCGCACGCCCTCGGCGGTAGCGCGCTGCGTCATGTGCTGGCTGGCCGCTCGGTGTGCAACCTGTTCTTCGAGAACTCGACCCGCACGCGCACCAGTTTCCAGCTCGCGGCGCTCCGGCTCGGGGCCGATGTGGTGAACTTCGACGTGGGCGCCTCATCGGTGAAGAAGGGGGAGAGCGCGCTCGATACCCTGCGCACGCTGGAAGCGATGGGCCTCGAGGCCTTCGTGATCCGCCACGCCGACAACGGCGCGGTGGCGGCGCTGGCCGCCGGCGCCGGCCCGCGCACGGCCCTGCTCAACGCCGGTGATGGCCGCAGCGCCCATCCCACGCAGGGGCTGCTCGACATGCTCACCATCCGCCAGCGCAAGGGCGGCGATTTCTCCCGGCTCTCGGTGCTGATTGTTGGCGACGTGCGGCACTCGCGGGTGGCGCGCTCCGACCTGCACGCGCTGCACCAGCTCGGTTGCCGCGACATCCGCGTGTGTGCGCCGGAAACCCTGCTGCCCGAGCCGGCCACGGTTGCCGGCTGTCGCGTGGGCAGCACCCTCGACGCCATGCTCGACGGTGTCGACGTGGTGATGATGCTGCGCCTGCAGCGCGAGCGCATGGACGAAGGGCTGGTGCCCTCGCTCGAGCAGTATTTCCGCGACTACGGTCTCGATGCCCGGCGACTGGCGAGGGCCCGGCCCGATGCCATCGTGCTGCATCCCGGGCCGATGAACCGTGGTGTCGAGATCGCCGGTGACGTGGCCGACGGCCCGCAGTCGGTCATTCTCGACCAGGTCGCCAACGGTGTGGCGGTGCGGATGGCCGTACTCGAGCACCTGCTCGCGGACTGAGCGCGCGGCGAGGAGGCAGGCGCGCCAGCAGCGCGAGCGCGGTGCCGGCAGCGCGCCGGATCACTGCAGCAGGAACACGGTGGCCAGGCCGAGGAAGGCGAAGAAGCCCATCACGTCGGTCACGGTGGTGAGGATCACGCTGCCGCCGACCGCCGGATCGACGTTGAAGCGGCGCAGCAGCATCGGCACCAGAACGCCGGCCAGCGCGGCGCAGCCGAGGTTGATCACCATCGCCGCGAAGATCACCAGCGCGATGCCGGGGTTGCCGAACCACAGCAGGGTGACAACGCCGACGACAAGGCCGAGCAGCACGCCGTTCATCAGCGCGATGCGGATCTCCTTCCACACCAGGGTGCGCAGGTTCGCCGCCGAAACCTGGCCGAGGGCGAGGCCACGCACCATCAGCGCCAGCACCTGCGTACCGGCATTGCCGCCCATGCCGGCGACGATCGGCATCAGCACGGCCAGCGCGACGATCTCGGCCAGCGTGGCCTCGAAGCGCCCGACCACGCTGGCGGCGAGGAAGGCGGTGCCGAGGTTGACGCTCAGCCACAGGAAGCGGCTTTTGAACGCGCGCAGCACCGGGCTGAACAGGCTCTCGTCCTCGCTGACACCGGCCGCCGACAGCACCTGGTATTCGGCCTGCTCGCGGATGATGTCGACCACGTCGTCGATGGTGATGCGGCCCAGCAGCACGTTGTTCTCATCGACCACCGGCGCCGAGATCCAGTCGTGGTCGGAGAATTGCCGGGCCACCTCGTTGGACAGCGTGTCGACGGCGATGGCGGGCTGCTCGCCATCCATCAGCGTGTTGATGGGCGTCGTCGGTTCGTGCGTGAGCAACTGCGCGAGCGCGATGCGGCCGAGGTACTGGTGGCGGCGGCTGACCACGTAGAGGTGGTCGGTGTTCTCGGGCAGCTCGCCGCGCAGGCGCAGGAAACGCAGCACCACATCGACACTGACATCGGCGCGCACCGTCACCACGTCCGGGTTCATCAGGCGGCCGGCGCTGTCCTCCGGGTACGACAGCACCTGCTCGAGGCGCTCGCGGTTCTCGCGGTCCATCGACTTCAGCACCTCGTCGATGACCGTGTCCGGCAGGTCCTCCATCAGCTCGGCGAGGTCGTCGATATCGAGATCCTCGACCGCGGCGACCAGCTCGTCGGGGTCCATCGCGGCGATCAGGCCCTCGCGCACCTCGTCGTCGACGTGCAGCAGCACATCGCCGTCGTCCTCGGGATCGACCAGGCCCCAGACCACCTCGCGCTTGGCCGGCGGCAGCGATTCGAGCAGGTTGCCGATCTCGGCGGCGGAGAGCGAGTTCACCAGCCGACGCACCGGCCCGAGCCGCCCGCTGTCGAGCGACTCCGACAGCATGCGCAACTGGTGGGCGGTGCGTTCGTGGCGGGCGGCGTCGACCAAGGCGGATCCCGGCGTGCAGGGCGCGCGCATTATGGCTGCAAGCCGGCGCAGCGCCCAGCCAGGGGCTTCTCGCCGGCGGATCCGGTGGCGCCGCCGCGGCGCGTGGGGCTGGGAGTCTGTCGGGTTGACGATCACTGCGGCACACTGCGCGCCCCGTCCGTTCTGCCATGCCCATGCGCCTGCCTCTGATCGCTGCTGCCGTCCTCGTCCTTGCCGCCTGCGCGCCGGAGGACATCGTCCCCACGGGGCCGATGGCGCTCGACGGCGTCACGTTCTCGGTCGAGGCTTTGCCGGCGGTGGACGGCGCCTGCGATCCCTCGCAGCCGTTCCGCGCCCGCGTCCGCTGGGACGTGCAGGACTGGGGCGATCCGCGGTTCGATCTGCACCTGCGCAGCACGCAGGGACAACTGACGGCGCGCTACAACGCGGCGAGCGGCGAGCATGTGACCGATGGCTGGGCCCATGAAGGGCTGTACATCCTGCTGGTCGACCGCAGCTCGCGGATGCTGGTGGCGGCGCAGCCGGTGCCGGCGCTGGTCTGCCCGCCGCGCTAGCAGCTCAGCCGGCGTTCACCCGCGCCAGCCAGCGGTCGACTCCGGCGCGCTCGCGGCACTTCAGCAGCGCGCTGACTCGACGTTTCAGCCGGCCGAGGCTGGCGGCGCGGATCGCCTCGCGCACTTCGAGCACCGCGCCCGGGTGCACGCTGAAGTCGCGCAGCCCGAGCGCCAGCAGCAGGGGCACGTCGCGCGCGCTGGCGGCAAGCTCGCCGCAGACATGGATCGGCAGGCCGGCCTCGCGGGCCTGCGCGAACACCAGGTGCAGCAGGCGCAACACCGCCGGATGGCGCTCGCAGTACAGGCCGTCGAGCGCCTCATGCGTGCGGTCGGCGGCGAGCAGGTACTGCACGAGGTCATTGGTGCCGACGGCGGCGAAGTCGACGAGGTCGACGTAGTCGGCGAGCGTCAGCGCGGCCGCCGGCACTTCCACCATCACGCCGAAGGCGACGTGCTCGCCGATCGGCACGCCGTCGTCGCGCAGGCGTGCGGCCAGCGCCAGCAGCCGCGCTTTCACCGCTTCGATCTCCTCGCGCGCCGTCACCATCGGCACCAGCACCCGCACCGGGCCGAAGGCCGACGCCCGCAGCATCGCCCGCAACTGCGCGTCGAGCAGCATCGGCCGCGAGAGCGACAGCCGCACGCCGCGCAGGCCGAGCGCCGGGTTCGGCTCGTTGCGCAGCGCGAGGCCGCTGCTGTCGGCCTTGTCGGCGCCGAGATCGAGCGTGCGCAGCGTCACCGGCTTGCCGGCCATGCCGAGCACGGCGTCGCGGTAGGCGCGGAACTGCTCGTCCTCGTCGGGCACGTCGGGGCGGCCCATGAACAGGAACTCGGTGCGGTACAGGCCGACGCCGTCGCAGCCTGCGGCCAGCGCCTCGGCGATCTCCTCGCGGCGCTCGGCATTGGCGTACAGGCCGATATCGACACCGTCCTGCGTGCGCGTTGGCGCGCGCTTCAGCCGTTCGAGCTGGGCGCGCTTCTTCTCGATCTTCGCCTGCGTGGCGCGGTAGTGCGCGAGGTCATCGGCATGGGGCTCGACGATCAGCAGGCCCTCGCGACCATCGACCAGCAGCGCGTCGCCATCGTTGACGTGCGACAGCGCATCGCTGCAACCCACCACCATCGGCAGATGCAGACCGCGGGCGATGATCGCGCTGTGCGACAGCGGGCTGCCGGTGCGGGTCACCACCGCGAGCAGTTGCTGGCGCGAGAGCTCGGCGAGTTCGGCCGGCGCGATGTCGTCGGCGATCAGGATCTCGCCGGCGAGCCCGAGTTGGCCATCGTCGTCGCGGCGATGCAGGGCGGCGTGCACGCGGCCGATGACGTGATCCAGATCGTCCAGTCGCGTGCGGAAATAGTCGTTGTCCATTGCCCGGAACACCGACGCCAGCCGATCGCGCTGCAGCTTCAGCGCGTAGTCGGCGGAGTAGCGGCCGATCTGGATCAGATCGCGCAGGCCGGCGCGCAGCTCGGGATCGTCGAGGATCAGCACATGCAGGTCGAGGAACTCGCCGATCTCCTGCGCCAGCGCGCCCTGCAGTTTGTTGCGCAGTCCGCCCAGCTCGTCGCGGGCGGCCTGCATCGCCGCATCGAGCTTGTGCAGCTCGCTGTCCACGGCCTCGGCGGCGATGGTCTCCTCGGACAGCGTCAGCACGTGCGGATGGCGCACGCGGGCGCGGCCGAGCGCCAGCCCCTTCGACGCGCCGACGCCGGCCAGTGCACGCCGCATCAGCTTTCCTCGTCGAAGCGGCGGGCGAACAGCGCTTCCGCCGCCGCCATCGCTTCGGCCTCGTCGGGGCCGTCGGTGCGCAGCGTGACGCTGCTGCCCTGGCCGGCCGCCAGCAGCAGCACGCCCATGATCGACTTCGCGTTCACCTCGCGCCCCGAGCCGACCAGCGTGGCCTGCGCCTTGAAGCCGGCGAGCAGTTGCACCAGCTTGGCCGAGGCCCGCGCATGCAGACCAAGGCGGTTGATCACCGGGATCTGCCGCTCAAGCATCGGAGGCCTCACGCATCGTCGAGCACCACGCCGTTGCGGCCGCCGTTGGCGGCGGTGCGCGCCAGGTCGTCGAGGCTCTGGTCGCCGTAGTTCATCACCCGCAGCAGCATCGGCAGCGACAGCCCGGCCACCCGCCGGCACGGCGCGGCGATCTGCGTGAGCTGGTGCGCCAGGCGCGCCGGCGAGGCCCCGTAGACGTCGGTGAGGATCAGGGCGCCGTCCTCGCCCATCACCTTCTTCAGTGCGGCACTGGCGCGCGGCAGTTGCGCCGTCAGGTCGGCGTCGAACGCCAGGTCGAAGGCGCGCGCCTCGAGCGGCAGCCGGCCGAGCAGGCGCGATGCCGTGTCGAGCAGGGCGCTGCCGACGCCGGGATGGGTGACGAGAAGGATGCCAACGGCCATACGCCGAACCTTAGCAAACCGTCGTGGCGCGCCGGCAAGCACCGCGGCACCGGCGCCCGCTCGGGCCGCAACCGGTCGCGGCGTCACTCCAGTTCGCGGTGGTAGGTGAGCGCATCCTCTCGCCCGCGCTCGCGGAAGTGCGTGGCCAGCGTCTCGGCGAGGTAGACCGAGCGATGCCGGCCGCCGGTGCAACCGAAGGCGATCGAGAGGTAGCTGCGCGTCTCCGACTCGAAGCGCGGCAGCCAGCGATCGACGAAGCCGCGCACCTCGGCCACGTACTCCTGCACCTCGGCGATGCCGGCGAAGTGCTCCTGGATCAGGGCGTCGCGGCCGGTGAGCGGGCGCAGCGCCGGATCCCAGTGCGGGTTCGGCAGGCAGCGGGTGTCGAAGACGAAGTCGGCATCCACCGGCAGCCCGCGCTTGTAGGCGAAGCTCTCGAACAGCAGGGTCAGGCCCGGCCGCCGGCCCGCCTCGAGATCGGTGATGACGCGCTTGCGCAGTTGGTGGACGTTGAGCGCGGTGGTGTCGAACACGTGGTCGGCCAGCGCACGCACCGGACGCAGCACCTGGCGCTCCAGCGCGATGGCGTCGGGCAGGGCCAGGCCAAGCTGCGACAGCGGGTGGCGGCGGCGGGTGTCGGAATAGCGCTTCACCAGCGTCGCGTCGGCGGCGTCGAAGAACACCAGCCGGTGCTGGTAGCCGCGCGCGCCGACGGCGGAAAGCCATTCGCCGATGTTGCCGAGGTCGGCATGGTGGTTGCGCACGTCGATGCCCACCGCGAGGCTCTGGTGGGCGTCGTTCGCTCCCACGCTGTCGACGAAGGCCGGCAGCAGATCGGCCGGCAGGTTGTCGACGCAGTAGTAGCCGAGGTCCTCGAGTGTGCGCAGGGCAACGGTCTTGCCGGCACCGGAGAGGCCGGAGACGACGGTGAGCGAGCGGCTCATGGCGCGGCCTTGTCGAGCATGGCCGAATGCCGGGCGAGGAAGGCCGCCGCCGGATCGTCGCCCTTGGCGCGCAGGATGTGCAGGCGCGCCGCGGCCTCGGTGAGCACGGCGAGGTTGCGGCCCGCGGCCACCGGCAGGTTGAACACCGGCACGTCGAGTCCGAGCACGGGCCGCGCGGCGGTTTCGCCGGTGAGCCGCGACAGACCTTCCACGTCGACCGTCTCGCCGGGACGCACCAGGTGGACGATCAGGCGCAGGTACTTGTTCCGCTTCACCGCGGTGTCGCCGAACATCTGGCGGATGTTCATGATGCCCAAGCCCCGCACTTCCAGCAGGTCCTGCAGCAGCTCCGGGCAGGTGCCGTCGAGCACATCGGGCGCGATCTGGGTGAACTCGGGGGCATCGTCGGCGACGAGGCGATGGCCGCGCGAGATCAGCTCCAGCGCCAGTTCGCTCTTGCCGAGGCCCGACTCGCCGGTGATCAGCACGCCGATCGAGTAGATCTCCATGAACACGCCATGCAGGGTGAGGCGCGGCGCGAGCTCGCGGGCCATCACGTACTGCAGCTGCGAAAGCAGTTCGTGCCCGGCCTGCGGCGAGATCCACAGCGGCGTGGCGGATTCCTCGGCCACCTCGCGCAGGTCGGTGGGGCAGCCCTGGTCGCGGGTGATCACCAGCGCCAGTGGACCGAAGCCGACGATCTTCTGCAGGGTCTCCCAGCGCAGCCGGGCGTCGAGCGAATCGAGCCATTGCAGTTCCTCGCGCCCGAGGATCTGCAGCTTGTTCGGATGGATGACGTTGAGGTAGCCCACCAGCGACGGCCGCCGCGTGCGGTGCTCCTCGGCTTCGAGCGCGCGCTCACTCCCGGCCTGGCCGGCCAGCCAGCGCAGGCCGAGGCGCTCGCGCTGCTGGGCGAACAGCTCGCGGGCGCTGAGGCGACGCGGCAGCATGCGGCGCGGCCGTCAGGCCGGGGCCGAATGGCCGGAGCGCCAATCGGCCAGCAGGTGGTACAGCGCCTCGCTGTCGGGGGCGGTTCGCAGCCGCGCGCGGAAGTCCTCGTCGGCGAACATCTCGGCAAGCTGGGCGAGCAGCACGAGATGCTGCTGGGTGAAGTGCTCGGGCACCGCCAGCGCGAACAGCAGATCGACCGGCTCGCCGTCACCGGCACCGAAATCGACCGGCTCCGACAGCCGCAGCACGGCGCCGGTCGCGACGCTGATCGACGCGCTGCGTCCGTGCGGGATGGCCACGCCGTGGCCGAGGCCGGTGCTGCCGAGGCGCTCGCGCTGGCACAGGCTGTCGAATAGGGCGCGCTCCCGCTCGGCATCGCCGTCGGCGAGCCGCTGCGCGAGGAGTTCGAGGAGGCGTTTCTTGCTTGAGGCCTTGGCGCCCGCGTGCACACGCGCGGGCGCCAGGAGGTCGAGGAGGTGCATGTGATGGGACAGGTGGTGCGATGACGCCCAGGGCGCCGGGTTCAGCCGAAACTGCCGTTGCGGGTGGCCGATTCGCCGCGGTGGTGGTCGGTCATGCGCTCCTTCTCCTTCAGCACGATGCGGTCGAGCTTGTCGACCAGCAGATCGATCGCCGCGTACATGTCGGCGGCCGATGCCTCGGCGTGCAGGGCCTTGCCGCGCGGTGTGAGCGTGGCTTCGGCCTTCTGCTGCAGCTTGTCGACCGACAGCAGCACACGGACCTCGAGGTGATGGTCGAAGTGGCGCGCGACCCGTTCGAGCTTCGATGTCACGAAATCCTTCAGGGCCGGCGTGATCTCGATCTGATGGCCGTTCACTTCAAGGCGCATGGGCGCGGACTCCTCGCTTCGGAAAAACGAACCGTTGTCGAGGGCCAGCATACGCCCCCCGGGTGGGGGGGCGAAGGGGACCTGCGTCAAATTTCACGTGCTTCCACCGGATTCAGCGCGGGCCGCGCTCGGAAGAGGGCGGGAGGCCCAGTCCCTCGCGGTACTTGGCCACCGTGCGTCGCGCCACGTTCACGCCCGCCGCCTTCAGCGCGTCGGCCAGTGCCTGGTCCGAGAGCGGCCGGGCCGGCGGTTCGCTGTCGATCAGCTTGCGGATCATCGCCTGCACCGCGGTCGAGGCGGCGGCGCCGCCGTGCTCGGTGGCCACGCCGGAATTGAAGAAGAACTTGAACTCGAAGGTGCCGCGGGGCGTGCGCAGGTACTTGCGCGTGGTGGCGCGCGAGATCGTCGATTCGTGCAGGTGCAGGGGCTCGGCCAGCTCGCGCAGCGTGAGCGGACGCATCGCCTCCGGCCCGTGGTCGAGGAAGGCGCTCTGCGCGCGGACGATGGCCTCGGCCACCCGCTGCAGGGTGTCGCCACGACTTTCGAGCGCCTTGATCAGCCAGCGGGCCTCCTGCAACTGGCCGCGCAGGTAGGTGTCGTCGTCGCGGCTGCAGTGGCCGATCAGGCGCTGGTAGTGCGCGTTCAGCCGCAGCGCGCTCGCGCTTCGCGCCATCCGCACGCGCCAGACGCCGCGCTGCTTGATGGCGATGGCGTCGGGCTGCACGTACTCGGCGGGCGCACCACCGAAGCGAGCGCCCGGCTTGGGATCGAGCGACTTCAGCAGGGCCACCGCTTCGGCCAATGCCCCGGGCTCGACCGCGAGGCCGGCGGCCAGCTTGTCCGGGCGCTGCCGGGCGACGGCATCGAGGTGTCCGGCAGCCAACCGGCGCGCCAAGGCAAGGCCGGGGGTGTCCTCGGAAAGTGGCGCGAGCTGCAACGCGAGGCACTCGCCGAGGTCGCGCGCGCCGCAGCCCAGCGGGTCGAACTGCTGCACCAGTCGCAGCAGCGCCCGCACCTCGTCGAGCGTCACCGCCAGCGTGGCCGGCAGGGCGGCGGGAAGCGCCCCCAGCGGCTCGCGCAGGTAGCCGTCGTCGTCGAGCGCATCGATCACCGCCTCGCCGATGGCCGCGTCGCGCGCCGAATGCACGCTCATGCGCAACTGCCAGCGCAGGTGCTCGTGCAGACCGGTCTCGGCACCGGTCTCGGGCCGCTCGCGCTCGTCATCGTCGTGGCCGTCGCGCACCGGCGGCCCATCGTCGCCCAGCGCCCACTCCTCGTCGGTGTGGACTTCGGCGCTGTCGGTGTCGTCGATGGCTCCGCTCCCGCCCTCGTCGCCCGGCTCGGCAAGCTCGAGCAGCGGGTTGCTCTCCACCGCGGCCTGCAGTTCGGCCTCCAGTTCGAGCTGCGAAAGCTGCAGCAGCCGGATGGCCTGACGCAGCTGCGGCGTGAGCGCGAGGCCGGTGCCCAGCTTGGCCTGCAGGGCGGCCTTCATCACCGGCCTACATCGTGAAGCTGGAGCCGAGGTACACGCGGCGGACGTCGGGATTCATCAGCACGTCGTTGGGCGAGCCCTGGGCCAGCACGGTGCCGGCGTTGAGGATGTAGGCGCGGTCGCAGATGCCCAGCGTCTCGCGCACATTGTGATCGGTGATCAGCACACCGATGCCGCGCTGCTTCAGGTGGCGGATGATCCCCTGGATCTCGCCGACCGAGATCGGATCGACGCCGGCGAAGGGCTCGTCGAGCAGCATGTAGCGCGGGTTGGTGGCCAGCGCACGGGCGATCTCGATGCGCCGGCGCTCACCGCCGGACAGGCTCTCGCCGGGTTGATCGGCGACGTGGGCGATGTGCAGTTCGTCGAGCAGGTTGCCAAGCTCGGCCTCGCGCTGCTGCGGGCCGAGGTCGCCACGCAACTCCAGCGCGGCGCGCACGTTGTCGGCGGCCGTGAGGCTGCGGAACACACTCGGCTCCTGCGGCAGGTAGCCGATGCCGCGACGCGCGCGCCGGTGCATGGCGAGCCCGCCGATCTCTTCGTCGTCGAGACGGATTTCACCGCCATCGTTCGGCACCAGGCCCACCACCATGTAGAAGCAGGTGGTCTTGCCGGCGCCGTTCGGGCCCAGAAGCCCGACCACTTCGCCCGGGTGCAGCTCGAAGCCGAAATCCTTGACGACCTCGCGCTTGCCGTAGCGTTTGGTGAGTGCGCGCGCCGACAGCATCAGGGGCCCGCGGTCCGCGCCCGGGGCTGGATCACGGTGCGCACGCGGCCGCCATCACCGCCGGCGTCGACGCTGCCGGTGGTCATGTTGTAGCGGATGACTTCGGCGCTCATCGTGCCGCGCGGCTGCACCACCTGCGCCGCGCCGTTGAGGACGATGATCTCGTCGGTGGGGTTGTAGACCACGCGTGCCGCGGTGGCGTTCACCGGTTCGCCGCGGTCGGTCAGCTGGTCCATCCGCACCGGGCTGCCCTCGAGCACGATGCGCACGATCTCGCCGTCCTGGCGTTCGACGGTGGCGCGCGCGGCGCGGATCGACAGCGAGCCCTGGTCGATCTCGACATTGCCCACGAACACGATGCTGTCGCTCTCGCCGAGGCCGCCCACCTGCGAATCGGCGCGCACGTCCATCGGCTGGTCGCGGTCGCCGCGACGGGCGTCGGCGAGGTCAGCGGCGAGCAGCGCGGCGAGCAGGATCGGGATAGAACGTCGCATCGACATCGGCAAGCAGCTCGTAGGTCTGGGCCTGCATGTCCACTTCGAGGCCGGTGGCCCGGAGTATAGAGCGGCCCTGCGTGATGGTCACCGCGGCGTCGGTACGCGCCTGCCCGGATTCCGTCCACACGGTGAGGTGGTCGGTGCTGAAGCGCACCGGTCGCCCGCTCACCCCCGGCGGACCGAGGATTTCCACGTCGCCGTGCAACTGCACCTCGCTGTTGTCCGGTCCGACCCGGGCTGTGGCCGAGCGGGCATCCCAACGCTGGCCGGCGCTGCTGCCGGGAAAGCCGAAACGCGGCTCGGCGAGCGTGGTGATCCTGGCCTCCATGTCGCGCTCGAGCAGCGGGCCGCGCACGGTGAATCCCTCACTGCCGTCGGCGCGCAGCGCAGTCATCTCGAAGCCCTCGAGCCGGTAGTCGGCGCGCAGATCGGTGGGCGGCGGCGGTGGTGGCTCGGCGAGCTGCCAGACGGCAAGCCCGGTCGCGAGCGCGCCGACCGCCAGCAGCAGCCCAAGCGCGGTCCGGTTCATCGCAGGAAGCCCGCCAGCGCCGCGTCGGCCTTGCCCTGTGCCTCCAGCAGCAGGTCGGCCAGCTCGCGCGCTGCGCCCTCGCCGCCGCCAAAGCGGGTGCACCAGTGGGCACGCGCCTTCACCGCTGCGTGGGCGTTCGCCGGCGCCACCGCGAGGCCGGCGATGGCCATCGCGCCCAGGTCGACGAGGTCGTCGCCCATCATCGCCGCCTCGGTCGGCGTGTGGCCGTACTTGGCGCACAACTGCTCGAGCAGCGCGCGCTTGTCCTTGATGCCGATATGGACTTCGGAAAGCCGCAACTCGCGGCCGCGCGCTTCGGCAACCGCGCTGTGGCGCGCCGTGACCAGCGCAACGCGCACGCCATGCGCTTCGAGCAGGCGCAGGCCCATGCCGTCGTGGATGTGGAAGGCCTTGAGCTCACGGCCCTCGGCGTCGAGCCACAGGCGGCCGTCGGTGAGCGTGCCGTCGACATCGAAGCAGGCGAGTCGGATGGCGGCGGCGCGCTGGCGGATGCCGGTGCCGATCGACAGCAGGCCGTCGGTGGGCTGGGGGGCGGGCATGGCTCAGACCACCCGTGCGCGCAGCAGGTCGATGAAGTTCAGCGCGCCGACCACGCGATGCCCGTCGTCGACGACCACCAGCGCGTTGACCTTGTGCGCCTCCATCGCGTGCACGGCCTCGCTCGCGAGCGCGTCGGGCGCGATGGTCTTCGGCGAGCGGCCCATCACCTTCGTCACCGGATCGCGGCGGATGTCGAGCG
>DMHI01000012.1:15419-19648 GCA_003449515.1 Lysobacteraceae bacterium
TCGACCACGGCGGTCATGCCGAGCTTGCCGCGGCTCATCACCACCAGCGCCGCGGCGATCGCGGCCCCGGTGCCGACGCAGGGCACATCGTCGCCGGCGTGCATGACGTCGCGGATGGTCAGCAGCAGGCGGCGACCGAGCGCACCGGCCGGGTGCGAGCGGGCGAAGTCCTCGGGCGTGAAACCGCGCGCCTCGAGCACGGCGACGGCCAGCGCATCGCCGAGGGCCAGCGAGGCCGTGGTGCTGGTGGTCGGTGCGAGGTTGAGCGGGCAGGCCTCCGAGGGCACCGCGACATCGAGGTGGACGTCCGCGAGTCCCGCCAACGACGACCCGGGCCGGCCAGTGGCGGCGATCAGCGGCACGCCGAGGCGCTTGAGCGCCGGCGCGATGGTCAGGATCTCGTCGCTCTCGCCCGAGTACGACAGCGCCAGCACCACGTCGCGCTCGGTGACCATGCCGAGGTCGCCGTGGCTGGCTTCACCCGGATGCATGAAGAAGGCCGGCGTGCCGGTGGAGGCCAGCGTGGCGGCGATCTTCCGCGCGATGTGGCCCGATTTGCCCATGCCGGTGCAGACGATGCGGCCGCGGCAGGCGAGCACGAGGCGGCAGGCGTCCGAGAAGGCACCGTCGAGGCGCTTGGCGATGGCCGCGAGTGCCTCGGCCTCCTCGCGGATGACGCGCTGGCCGGTGCGGGCGAATTCGGGCAGCGGGCGGGCAGGCGAGGCCGGTTGGGCGCTCATGGGAAGCCTTCGCGGGTACAATGAACGCCCTAGTTTACGGCAGGGCCCGCGGCCCTCCTCGCCTCCCACATGAATGCAGAGTTCGTGCGCCAGCTGATCGAGGCTGGCCTGCCCGGCGCCCGGGTCCACGTCGAGGGTGCCGATGGCGTGCACTTCGAAGCCACCGTCGTCACCCCGGCCTTCGCCGGCAAGCTGCCGCTGGCCCGCCACCGCATGGTCTATGCCACGCTCGGCGAGCGCATGGGCGGCGAGATCCACGCGCTGGCGCTGCGCACCCTCACCCCCGACGAAGCCGAGCGGAGCTGACATGGCCAAGATCGTGATTGCCGGCGGCGAGGCCCTGAACGGCGAAGTGCAGATTTCCGGTGCGAAGAACGCCGTGCTGCCCATCCTCTGCGCGACGCTGCTGGCTGACAGCGCCGTCGAGATCGGCAATGTGCCGCACCTGCACGATGTCACCACGACGATGGAACTGCTCGGCGAGCTGGGCGTGCAGCTCGTCGTCGACGAGAAGCTCACCATCACCGCCGACCCGCGACAGGTCACCAGCACCATCGCGCCCTATGAACTGGTCAAGACCATGCGGGCGTCGATCCTGGTGCTGGGCCCGCTGCTGGCCCGCTTCGGCCATGCCGAAGTCGCGTTGCCCGGCGGCTGCGCCATCGGCTCGCGTCCGGTCGACCAGCACATCCGCGGCCTGCAGGCGCTGGGTGCCGAGGTGCTGGTCGAGGGCGGCTTCATCAAGGCCTCGGCCAAGCGCCTGAAGGGCGCGCGCTTCGTGTTCGACATGGTCACGGTCACCGGCACCGAGAACGTGCTGATGGCCGCGACGCTCGCCGAAGGCACCACCGTGCTCGAGAACTGCGCGCAGGAGCCCGAGGTCGTCGACCTCGCCCACTGCCTGATCGCGATGGGCGCGCGCATCGAGGGAGCGGGCAGCAACAAGATCACCGTCCACGGCGTCGATCGCCTGCACGGCGGCCGTTACGATGTGCTGCCCGATCGCATCGAGACCGGCACCTTCCTGGTCGCCGGCGCGATGACCGGCGGCCGGGTGGTCGCCAGAAAGACCCGCGCCGACATCATGGATTCGGTGCTGCAGAAGCTCGAGGAGGCCGGCGCGCACGTCAACACCGGCGACGACTTCATCGAGGTCGACATGCGCGGCCACCGCCCGAGGGCGGTGAGCCTGACCACCGCGCCGTACCCGGCCTTCCCGACCGACATGCAGGCGCAGTTCGCGGCGATGAACACCATCGCCGACGGCGTGGGCGTGATCACCGAGACGATCTTCGAGAACCGCTTCATGCACTTGAACGAACTGACGCGCCTCGGCGCCGATGTCCGCATCGAGGGCAACACCGCGATCATCCGCGGCGTGCCGAAAATGACCGGCGCGCCGATCATGGCCACCGATCTGCGCGCCTCGGCGTCGCTGGTGCTGGCGGGCCTGGTCGCCGAGGGCGAAACGACGGTCGATCGCGTTTACCACATCGATCGCGGCTACGAGAACATCGAAGAGAAGCTGGGCGGCCTCGGCGCGCGAATCCGCCGCCTGCCGGGCTGATCGGCATGCAGCGGATCGGCGAGGACATCCTCACGGCACTGGATGCGGCCGCCGCCTCGCCGCTGCCGCCGCGGATCGGCGAAGTGCTCCGTGCGGGCGGAACGTCGTCGTTCGGTGTCACCCTCGTGGTGCTCTGCCTGCCCTTCCTGCAGCCGATCTCGCTCGGGCCGCTCAGCACCATCGGTGGGATGGCGCTGGCCGGCATCGGCTGGCAGTTGGCGCGTGGCGACGCGCGGCCATGGTTGCCGGAGAAAATCTCCCAGGCCTCCCTCGAAACGAGACAGTGGGCGCAGACCGCAGCGGCGGCCCGCAAAGTGCTGGGCTGGGCGGCGAAACTGGTGCGCCCACGACTTGGCCACTGGACGGCCGGGCGGCGCGGCCATCGCATCGCCGGCTCGCTGGTGGTGGTGGCCGCCCTGCTGCTGGCCGTGCCGGTGGGTGGCATCCCGTTCAACAACCAGTTGCCGGCCTTCGCCATCGTCTGCGCGGCGTTTGCGCTGATGGCCGACGATGGCCTGATGTTCCTGTTCGCGGTGTTCTGGCTGCTGGCCACCGTGGCCTATTTCATCGCGCTGTGGAAAGTCTTTCTGGCGATGGCCTTGAAGATCTGGGCACTGGTGCAGGCCTGGCCGGCGATCGAAATCGCGCTCGGCGTGGGTTGGCGCGCGCTCGCCGGCTGAGCGTTCAGCCGCGGCGCAGCAGCCGCATCTCGATAATCTCGCCGTCGTCCTCGCGCTGCTCGATGCGCAACGGCACGTGGTCGGCATCGGCCTTGAGCCAGAGCACCGTGCTGCGCCCGTCGGGCGTTTCGCGGATGCGCTCGACGCGGCGGCCCTTGCCGTCCACGCCCGGAACCGGCTCGAGCCTGCCGATCGCCCAGGCCTGCGGCTCCACCGCATCGCGGCCGACAACCTGCACCGTCTGCAAGCCGCTGCGCCCGGCCGTGACCGCCTGCATCAGCACGACGGTCAGCAGTTGCCGGTCCACAGCGCCGGCGATGTGCGGCACCCGCCAGCGCTCGTCGCCGCGGCTGAACTCGATGTCGCCGCCGAGCACGCGCGCACCACGCCGCCGGTCGTTGAAGCGGGTTCGCATCGCGTAGTCGTACTGGGTCGTCTCCGGCCGACCATCCGGCAGATAGCGGAAGCGGCTGCTCTCGTCGATACGCACGCCGGCGATCTGCGCCAGACCCTGGGTGCCCCGGGTGATCTGGGTGAAGCGCCAGCCATTGCCGTCGCGGGCGAGGCGCAGTGTCGCCTCGCCCAGCAGATCGCCGTTGCGGCGCACTTCGTAGGTCGCGCTGAAGGGCGCGACCGGTGCCGCCGCCGTGGCGCCGGCGGCCAGCGACAGGGTGAGCAGGGCGAGCGCGAAGAAGCCGGGCAGGATCGAGGGCATGAGGGGTCTCGGCGTCTTGGGGTGGGGCTCAGGCTGCATGCAGGCGATGGTCGGCACCGAGCCGCAGCGGCTGGCGAAGGGGCTGGCCGTGCCAGCGGAGGCCGTCGTCGTCGAGGGCGATCTCGCCGCGCGCGACGGCCGCCACGGTGGCCAGCAGCAGCGGGTGCTCGCATGTCAGCACGCGGGCGGCGAGGGTGTCGGCGGTGTCGTCGGCGTGTACCGCGACGCGCGCCTGCGCCAGCACCGGGCCGGCATCGAGCTCGGGGATGATGATGTGGACGCTGGCGCCATGCTCGGTGTCGCCGGCCTCGAGCGCCCGCTGGTGCGTGTGCAGGCCGGGGTGGCGCGGCAGCAGCGAGGGATGGATGTTGAGCATGCGCTGCGGAAAGCGGGCAATGGCGGCGGAGCCGATGATGCGCATGTATCCGGCACAGACGATGAGGTCGGGCTGAACCGCCGTGATCGCGTCGAACATCGCCGCGTCGAAGGCCTCGCGCGTTGCGAAGCCGTTTGGCTTCATCGCCCAG
>DMHI01000078.1 GCA_003449515.1 Lysobacteraceae bacterium
CGCCGGCACCGAGGGCGTCGCGCCAGGCGGCCAGGGCCGCCGGAGCCCCCCAGACGATCCGTGGTGCCGCTCCGCGCACGGTCGCCGTGGCGTCGCCGTGCGCGGCAGCGCCGCCAACCCCGCTGAATCGGTGGGCGATCCACCGGCCCGCGTCCGACGTGAGCCAGAGTTCGAAGCCGGTGGGGCCGGTGCCCGTCGGCCGATCCGCACGCACGCGGATCACACAGGCACCATCGGGATCGCTGCGGACGATGCCGGGGGCCGGATGCAGGGCCTCGATGAGGATGCCGCCCTCGGCCCAGCGCTGGCCGGCCTCGCAGCGCAGCGCAGCGCCGCCCTCGAAGGCGGGCGATCGCCACAGCGCTCGTGGGGCCAGTGCGGCATCGACATCGGCCGCGCCACCGCTGCGCCCGGCGTTGCTGCGGGTTTCGATCCGCAAATCGATGCGATCGACGCCCAGCGCACGCAAGGCCGCGACCATGCCGCCATCGCGCGGACCGGCATCCACCAGCACCGTGGCCTGCGCGCTGCGCAGCAGCACGGCGTCGCCACGCGGCAGGGCGAAGGCGATCGCCTCGAGGTCGCCGGGTGGCGGCAGGACAGCGCGCGGGGCCAGCAGCGGCAACAGCAACAGCAGACCCGCCCAACGCCAGCCGAGGCCGCGCGGCAGCAACACGATCGCCATGCCGAGCACGGCGAGCGCCACCGCCCACGCCGCGGGCCGCGGGATCCAACGGCTCGCGGACAGTGCTTCCGGCAGCATCGAGAGCGCTGCGACGAAGGCCTCCATCGCCGCCGCCGCCGCCGCCCACGGCCAGGCCGCGACCGCCTCGCCCAACGGCAGCAGCAGCACACCGAGCAGCGACAACGGCACCACGACCAGGCTGATCCACGGAATGGCGACGAGATTCGCCAGCGGTCCGGCGATCGGCACCTGCAGGAAGAAGGCCGCAGCGATCGGCAGCAGGCCGAGCGTGGCAACCCACTGCGCCCACAGGAAGGCGCGCGCGTCCCAGGGGTTCGCCTGCCGCGGCAGGCACCAGATCAGCCAGGCCACGCCGCCGCAGGACAACCAGAAGCCCGGCGTCAGCAGCGCGAAGGGATCGATCACCGCGATCAACGCGACGGCCACAAGCAGCCCTTGCGCCGGCGGCACGCGGCGGCGACGGCTCACCACCCACGCCGCCACCGCGATCATCAGCACGGTGCGCACGGTCGGCAGGCTGAAGCCGGCCAGTGCCGCGTAGGCGAACGCCACGGCGAAGGCGGCGACGGCGGCGGCCTGGGGGCGTCGCCAGCGCAGGGCGAGGCCCGGTGCCAGCGCCCACAGCCCGCGCACCGCCAGCACGCCGAGGCCAGCCACCAGCGCGACATGGAAGCCCGAGATCGCAACCAGATGGGTGAGGCCGAAGCGACGCAGCCAATCCCAGTCGGCGCGGTCGAGGCCGCGGGTGTCGCCCACCGCGAGCGCGGCGACGAAGCGCGCCTGCGCCGGCCCGAGCGCCGCGACGATGCGGGCGGCGATGCGCTCGCGCAGGGCGTCGATGCCGCGCGCCGGCGCCAAGCGCAAGGGCCGCCGATCCCCCTGCACCTGGCCCTCGCCGGCCACGCCATCGAGCAGCGCCCGCTTCGCGGCATCACCGCGGCCCGGACCGGCGGCCGGCTGCAACGCCTGCAGGCGGACCGGCAGGCGCCAGACCTCGCCGGGCCGCAAGGCCGCGCCGCCTCCGTACCAGCGCAGGGCCAGACGATGGCCGACGAGCACCGCCGGATCGCCGGGGCCGGCAGACCCGATCCCTCGCAGCACCTCGGCGCGGAAACGCGCGCCGTACCTGCCGCGCTCCGGCAGGTCGACGATGCGCAGATCCAGCACCACGCGCTGGCCGTCGAGCGCGGCGGGCAGCCGCCCGGCCATCGCCTGCTGGCCGTGGAGTGCGCACAGCGACAGGCCAAGCAGGAACGCGGCGAGCGCGAGGCCTGCACCCGGCACTGCGGGGACACGCCGGGCCATGCCGGGCACGGCGACCAGCAGCACCAGCGCCGACACCAGCAGCAGCGCGGCCACGCCGCCGGGCAGCAGTGCCGGTGCCCAGAGTTGCGCCATCACCCCCGCGCAGAGCGCGGCGACGGTGGCCGCGGCCAATGCCGGCGGCGGCAGCGGGTTGATCGAAGGGCGTCCCTGCCCGGCGTGCATGTCAGTCGGACGCCCAGGGCTGCAGGCGCCCGGCCTTCAGTTCGAGCACGCGATCGAGCCGGCGCGCGAGCCGGCGATCATGCGTGACCATCACCAGCGCGGTGCCGCGCGCGCGATTGAGCGACAGCAGCAGTTCGAACACCACGGCCGCGGAATGCTCATCGAGGTTGCCGGTGGGTTCATCGCCGAGCACGGCGGCGGGCTGGGTGACGAGGGCACGGGCCACGGCACAGCGTTGGCGCTCGCCGCCCGACAGCTCGCCGGGCTTGTGCGCCAGGCGATGGCCGATGCCCACCGCCTCGAGCAGGGCGCGGGCAGGTGCCTCGGCCGCGCGCGGCGACTCGCCGCGCACCAGCAGGGGCAGCATCACGTTCTCGAGCGCGGTGAACTCCGGCAACAGGTGATGGAACTGGTAGATGAAGCCCAGCGCGCGGTTGCGCAGACGGCCGCGGGCCGCATCGTCGAGTTTCGCCATCGGCTGGCCATCGACGACCACGTCGCCGGCGGTCGGCGTATCGAGGCCACCGAGCAGGTGCAGCAGGGTGCTCTTGCCGGCACCCGAGGCGCCGATGATGGCGACGGTCTCGCCGCGCTGCACGGCGAGGTCGAGGCCGTCGAACACCGGCGTGTCGAGGCGGCCTTCGCGGTAGGTCTTGGCGAGGCCACGGGCCTCCAGCACGGTGCTCATCGGCTTACTCGTAGCGCAGGGCGGTGGCCGGGTCGGTGCGCGAGGCGCGCCAGGCCGGGTACAGGGTGGCGAGGAAGCTCAGGGCCAGGGTCAGCGCGGCCACGGCGGCGACATCAGCGGGATAGACGGCCGTCGGCACGCCGGTGATGTAGTAGACATCGGCGGGCATCAGCGCCACCCCGAGCACCGATTCCACCGCGCGCACGATCGCACCGAGGTTCAGCGCCAGCAGCACGCCGCCGACGACGCCCAGCGCGGTACCGACGACGCCGATCACGCTGCCCTGGACGATGAACACGCCCATCACCTGCCGGGGCGTCAGACCCAGCGTGCGCAGGATGGCGATGTCGGCCTGCTTTTCCTGCACCAGCATCACCAGCGACGAGACGAGATTGACCGAGGCGATCGTCACCACCAGCGAGAGCAGCAGGAACATCACCGTGCGCTCGAGCGCCAGCGCGCTGAAGAAGTTGCGGTTGTCGCGCATCCAGTCGCTGGCGCGGAGCGTTTGATCGGCGCGCAGGGCCAGATCGTCGGCCACCGCGCCGGCGGCCCAGAGATCGCTGACCTTGACGCGCACGCCGCTCACGCCCTCGCCCAGCCGCAGCATGCGCTGGGCGTCGCCGAGGGCGACGAAGGCGAAGCTGCTGTCGGCGGTGTGCTCGCCCATCGAGAAGGTGCCGACCACCGTGAAGCGACGCGAACGCGGAATGGCACCGAGCGGCGTGCTGCTGAATTCGTTGAGCGTGAGGTTGACGCGGTCGCCGACGCGCGCACCGATGGCGATCGCCAACTGCTCGCCGAGCACCACACCGAAGCCGCCGTCGACGAGGTCGTCGATGCGGCCTTCGCGCATGCGCTGCGCCAGTTCGGAGACCCCGCGCTCGGCCTCGGGGTCGATGCCCATCACCAGCGCCGCACTGGTGCGGTTGCCGGTGAGCAGGCCCTCACGCTGCACATAGGGCGCGGCGCCGACCACGCGCGGGTCGGCCTTGGCCATCGCCACCACGTCCGGCCAGTCGTCGAGCGGTCCGCCGAAGCCGACCAGGGTGACATGCGCCACCGAGCCGAGCAGGCGATCACGGATCTCGCGCTGGAAACCGCTCATCACCGCGATCACGGTGATCAACGCGGCCACACCGACGACGATGCCGAGGATCGACAGCGCCGAGGTGAAGCTGATGCGGCGGTCGCGGCGGCGCGCGCGCAGGTAACGCAGGCCGATGGCGAGCGGGAGCGGTTGGAACATGGTCAGCCTGTCCAGAACTGGGTGATCGGCGATGCATCCGGCGTCGCACCGGCCCAGCGCCGCAGGGCGCGGCGACCGGAGTCGCACAGGGTATCCGGCCAGAACACCACGGTGCAGTCGCCCGGTGTGAAGCGCAGCACGACCACCGGCCACTGTTCATGCAGCACGGCGGGGCCCGCGGCGCCCCGACCGTTCGCGGGCATCCAGCAGGCCTCCGGGCGTCGGCGGGCGTTGCGGCTTGTCGTCGCGTCGGCCGCTCCGGCGATGCGCAGCGCCAGCACGCCAGGCGCGGCGGCGAGCACGCGCTGGCGCGCAAGCCCCGCCGCCGGCGCGGCGAGCAGCGCCACAGCCACCTGGACGGCCGCAGGCAGGGCCTCCGCCGCCTGCGTGGCCAGCAGCGACAGCGCCACCAGCATCACCAGTGCGGCCGCGCCCCACGCTGCGAAGGGCGAGGGCCGCCACTCAAGGCGGCAGGGAAAGCAGTCGGTCGACGAATCCGGCAAGGGCGGGGTCCTCCGGGCGCTCGCGGCCCATGCACCATCGCCACAGGATGTCGTCTTCGGTGTCCAGCACCTTTAGGAAAAGCGCGCGATCCTCGTCGGAAGCCGCGGCGAAAGCGCGGTCGAGGAAACGCTCCATGAGCTGGTCGAGCTCGCGCATGCCGCGGCGGCAGCGCCAGCGCAGGCGCTTCAGCTCGATGGCGCCGATGTCGCTCATCGGGGGTTGCGCTGGCGCTCGAAACACGCGAGCGGCGTGGCGTTCAGATCAGACCCGCCCAGTGCGGGGCGAGCTGCACCCACAGCGCCAGCAGCGCCACGCAGCCGGCCAGGAAGGCCTGGAAGCGCCGCATCACCTTGTTGCGACCGCAGGCCTCGATGGCCATCAGCCCGCGCGCGGCGACGAAGGCCCAGGCCGCGATCAGCAGCCCGATCGACGCCACACCGCTGTGCATCCATCGGCCACACCAGCGGCGAGGCGCTCATCAGGCACCACGGCGCGCGAGCATCAGCTTCTTGATCTCGGCAATGGCCTTGGCCGGATTCAGGCCCTTCGGGCAGGTCCGCGCGCAGTTCATGATCGTGTGGCAGCGGTAGAGCTTGAACGGGTCCTCGAGGTCGTCGAGGCGCGCACCGGTGTCCTCGTCGCGCGAATCGATGATCCAGCGGTAGGCCTGCAGCAGGATCGCGGGCCCGAGGTAGCGGTCGCCGTTCCACCAGTAGGAGGGGCAGCTGGTGCTGCAGCAGGCGCAGAGGATGCACTCGTAGAGGCCGTCGAGCTTCTTGCGGTCTTCCGGGCTCTGCAGGCGCTCGCCGCTCGCGGGCGCGGCGCTCTGGGTGCGCATCCACGGGCGGATCGAGGCGTACTGCGCGTAGAAATGCGTCAGGTCGGGCACCAGGTCCTTGATCACCGGCATGTGCGGCAGCGGATAGATCGGCACATCCTTGCCGCCGCATTCGTCGATCGCCTTGGTGCAGGCCAGCGTGTTGGTGCCGTCGATGTTCATCGCGCACGAGCCGCAGATGCCCTCGCGGCAGGAACGGCGGAAGGTCAGCGTCGGATCGATCTCGTTCTTGATCTTGATCAGCGCGTCCAGAACCATCGGGCCGCAGGCGTCGAGGTCGACGTCGTAGGTGTCGACGCTCGGGTTGGCGCCGTCGTCCGGGTTCCAGCGGTAGACCTTGAAGCTGCGGACGTTCTTCGCCCCGGCCGGCGCGGCGAAGTGCTTGCCCTTGCCGATCTTCGAGTTCTGCGGAAGTGAGAATGCAGCCATGGTCAGACCTCGGTCAGTGGTGCCCGGCGCGGCGCGTGACGTTGCGCATCCAGCCGCCGGAAAGGACAAAACGGGGAAAAGTGACGAACTGCTCGGCGAACACCCGCGAAACGAAGTCGGCGGGGCCGCGGTAGGGCTCGTGGCCGAGGCGCTCGCGGGCGTGGCCCAGTGCCTGCACGCCGAAGGCGATCGCCGCGAACCCCAGCGAGACGACGAACCCGATCGTGTTGAGCGTGAGCAGGTGCAGCGCGGCCGCCAGCATGCCGGCGATGAAGGCCGGCACCGCGTAGAGGTGCAACCAGAGATTCAGCTTGTCCTGGTGGCGCTCCGCGTAATCGCGGAACTGCCAAGCCAGCAAGCCGCCTTCGCGCCCGGCACCCATGTCAGTACTTGCGTGCCTTGGGCGGGATCGACTGCACGGCGTCGGTCTGGGTGTTCAGGTGCACCGGCCGGTAGTCGATGCGCGTGTCGCCCTTCTCGTCGATCCAGCACAGCGTGTGCTTCATCCACTCGGCGTCGTTGCGCTCGGCGAAGTCCTCGCGGGCGTGCGCACCGCGCGACTCCTTGCGGTTCTCCGCCGACACCATCGTGACCACCGCCTGCGCCAGCAGGTTCTGCAGCTCCAGCGTCTCGATGAGGTCGGAGTTCCAGACCAATGAGCGATCCGTCACCTTCACGTCGGCGAAGGACGCGTGGGCCTCGCGGATTTTCTTGACGCCCTGCTGCAGCGTTTCGCCGGTGCGGAACACCGCGGCGTCGTTCTGCATGATGCGCTGCATGTTCAGGCGGATGTCGGCCGTCGGCGTGCCGCCCTTGGCGAAGCGCAGCGTGTCGAGGTTGGCGAGCGACTTGTCCAGCGCACTTGATGCGAGGCGCTTGTGCGGCTGGCCCGGCTTGATCGTCTCGGCGCAGCGGTTGGCCACCGCGCGGCCGAACACCACGAGGTCGAGCAGCGAGTTGGAGCCCAGGCGGTTGGCGCCGTGCACCGACACGCAGGCCGCCTCGCCGATCGAGTACAGGCCCGGCACGACCGAATCCGGGTTGCCGTGTTTAAGCGTGACGACTTCGCCGTGGTAGTTGGTCTGCAGGCCGCCCATGTTGTAGTGCACCGTCGGCAGCACCGGGATCGGCTGCTTCTCGACGTCCACACCGGCGAAGATCTTCGCCGTCTCCGCAATGCCCGGCAGGCGCTCGTGGATGACCTTCGGATCGAGGTGGGTCAGGTCGAGGTGGATGTGGTCGCCGTTCGCGCCCACGCCGCGGCCTTCGCGGATCTCGATGGTCATGGAGCGGCTGACCATGTCGCGCGGCGCAAGGTCCTTCACGCTCGGCGCGTAGCGCTCCATGAAGCGCTCGCCCTGCGC
>DMHI01000035.1 GCA_003449515.1 Lysobacteraceae bacterium
CTTCCGGCGTCAGCGTGCGGAAACCGGCGTGTCCGTCGGCGCGCGCCTCGCTCACCCGCGCTCCAGCGCCGTCGCCTGGCCGCCGAGCGCCGGCGAGAGCCAGCAGTGCTGGCCGAGGGCGGTGAAGCCGGCGCGCTCGAACAGGCGCCGGTACGCCTTGGCCGGCCGCGCGATGAAGCCCTCGAAGTCGCCGTGCACGTCGTCGCCGGCGATGTCCTCGGCGGTGTAGGTTTCGATGAAGGCGACACCCGCGCACAGCCCGGCGAGGCCGGGAATGCCGGCTTTTAGCTCGGCGTCGGGCACGTAGTGCAGCACATCGGCGCAGACCAGCAGGTCGACGGGCGGGCAGGGGCGCAGCGCCGAGAGATCGCCGAAGCGGGCGAAGTGCAGGTTCCGCGTGCGGCCGAAGCGCTGCACCGCGTATGCGCTGGCGTCGAGCCCGAGGTAGGCCACGCCGGGGCGCAAGGCGAGCAGGGGCGCGCGCCAGTGGCCTTCGCCGCAGCCGATGTCGAGCACGGTGCGGATACGGCGGCCGAGGAACACCTCGGCCGAGGCCACCGCCAGCGCCACCGCTCGATCCAGCCGGCCTTTCGAGGTCTTGCTGCCGCCGGATTCGCGGTACCAGCGGTCGAAATAGGCGCGGTCGTAGGTCTTCACGGGCAGGACGTGCAAGTGGCGCGCCTTCCGGCACGAAAGGACGCAGCCTACGCGAGCACCGCTGTTAGAGTCTCGGCCTTGCCCAGTCCTGTCGAGGGAGTCCGCATGGCCCTGCGCCGTGTCTACGCCGATCCTGCGGTGCCGCGGGTATGCCGCCGCGAGCTGTGGGCCTGGTGCGGCTTCGACTTCGCCAATTCCGGCTACACGACGGTGGTCATCACCGCGATCTTCAGCGCCTATTTCGTGGCGACCGTGGCCGATGGTGCCGAATGGGCGACCTTCGCGTGGACGGCGGCGTTGTCGGTGTCTTACCTGCTGGTGATGGCGATGGCACCGCTGCTCGGGCTCTACGCCGATGCGCACGCGCGCAAGAAGGCCCTGCTGGTGCTCACGACATCGGTCTGCGGCCTCGGCACCGCGGCGTTGTGGACGGTGGGGCCGGGCGACATCGCCCTGGCGCTGGTGCTGATCATCATCACCAACACCGCGTTCGGCACCGGCGAGAATCTGATCGCCGCCTTCCTGCCCGAACTGGCCGGCGAGGATGGCATGGGCCGGCTTTCGGGCTACGGCTGGTCGCTCGGCTATTTCGGCGCGGTGCTGCTGCTCGCCGCCTGCCTGTGGTGGGTGCAGGGCGCGGAAGCCCGCGGCAGCGACACCATCACCGCCGTGCGCGACACCATGCTGCTGACCGGCGCGACCATCATTCTCGCCGCGCTGCCCACCTTCCTTCTGCTGCGCGAGCGCATCGTCGCGGCACCGCGGGCGTTCGCCGTGCTGTGGGCCGATTCCCTGCGGCGCTGGCGCGGGGTACTTGGCGGCGCCAGCGACCTGCCCCAGCTCGGCCGCTTCCTCGCCTGCATCGTCGCCTTCCAGGCCGGCGTGGGCACGGTGATCGCGGTGGCGGCGATCTACGCGCAGCAGGCACTGGGCTTCACCACCGCCGAGAGCATCACCCTGATCCTCGTGGTCAACATCACGGCGGCGGTTGGGGCGATGGCTTTCGGCCACCTGCAGGACCGCATCGGCCACCGCAACGCGCTGGCGATCGCGCTGGTGGGCTGGCTGATCGCCATCGGCCTGCTGGCGTCGTCGGAGGCGCGCCCGGTGGTGTGGATCGCCGCGAACATCGCCGGCGTCTGCATGGGTGCGAGCCAGTCGGCCGGCCGCGCGATGGTGGGCTATCTCTGCCCGCCCAGCCGCGAGGCCGAGGTCTTCGGGCTCTGGGGCCTCGCGGTCAAGGCCTCGATGGTGCTGGGCCCGCTGGCCTATGGCGCGATCAGTTGGCTGGCCGATGGCAACCACACGGTGGCGATGCTGGCGACGGCGGGCTTCTTCATCACCGGTCTGGTGCTGCTGTTCCGCGTCGATGTCGGCCGCGGTCGGCGCGAGGCGCTGGGCCTGCCGGTCTGAGCCGAGCGGGGAAAGACCTCGCCCCGCGTAGACTGCTCCGATGTCCATGCCTTCCGCGTCCCGCGCGCGCTTCGCCTTCGTGCTCGGCGCGCTGGCCATGTTCGGCCCGTTCTCGATCGATACCGTGTTCCCGGCTTTCGGGGCGATGGCGCGCGATCTTGGCAGCACACCGATGGCGGTGCAGCAGACCATCAGCGTCTACCTGCTCGGCTACGCGCTGATGTCGCTGTTCCATGGCGCGATCTCCGACGCCGTGGGTCGCCGTCCGGTGATCCTGTGGGGCATCGCCGCGTTCACGCTGGCGTCGGTGGGCTGCGCCCTCAGCACCGACCTCGATACCTTGCTGGCCTACCGCTTCGTCCAGGGCCTGAGCGCCGGGGTGGGGCTGATCGTGGGTCGCGCGGTGATCCGCGACCTGTTCGACGGTGAGGACGCGCAGCGGTTGATGGCGCAGGTGTCGATGATCTTCAGCATCGCGCCAGCGATCGCGCCGATCGTCGGCGGCTGGATTCTCGGTGTCGCCGATTGGCATGCGATCTTCTGGTTCCTCGCCGGCTTCAGCGTGCTGCTCGGCGCACTGGTCTGGTTCCTGCTGCCCGAGACGCATCCACCCGCGCGGCGGCAACCCCTCGAGGCCGGCGTGCTGCTCGGCAACTATGCCGGCATGCTGCGCCACCGCCGCTTCCTGTGGCTGGTGGCGGTGACCACGCTGAACTTCGCCGCGCTGTTCCTCTACATCAGCTCGGCACCGGCGATCGTGCTCGGCCACTGGGGCATGGGCGAGCAGGATTTCGGCTGGTTCTTCGTGCCCGCGATCGCCGGGATGATGCTGGGTGCCTGGGTCACCGGCCGCGCCGCCGGGCGGCATGGCGCGGGCGTGATGGTGCGCGCCGGTTTCGCCTGCTGCCTCGCCGCCACCGTCGTCAACGCCAGCTACGCCGTGCTGGCACCGGTGCCGGCCTACCCGTGGGCGGTGTTGCCGCTGGTGCTGCTGAGCTTCGGGGTGGCACTGGTGTTCCCGCAACTGATGCTGCAGATGCTCGATCTCTATCCGACCCAGCGCGGCAGCGCCTCGTCGATGCAGGCCTTCCTCTCGCTGATGTTCCACGCCGGCGTGGCCGGTGTGTTGTCACCGCTGCTTTCCTCGAGCCCGGCGCGGCTCGCCATCGCGGCGCTGCTGCTGTCCGGCGCGGCCTTCGCCCTGTGGCGCTGGGGCGATGCTCACATGCGGCGGCCTGCGGCGGCGATGACCGCCTCCTGAGCGGGCAGCAGACCGCGCAGGTGCGGCAAGGACAGCAGATGGGCCAGGGCGTCTTCCGCATCCCGGCCAAACCACGCGCGTGCCGAACCGAGCCGGAAGGTGTAGCCCCAGGCGTCCATGTCGGCGAAGGCGCGCTCGCGGCCGAAGCCGGGCAGTTCATCGGCGAGCAGCAGTTGCAGGTAGCAGACGGCGTCCTCGTCGCGCTGGGTGTCGCCGGCATCGGTGTGCACCGCGGCGCGCCGCGACGGCGGCATCACCATCAGGTGCCCGGCCTCGTGCAGCAGTGAATGCAGCGGCGTGTCGGCGCGGGCGTACACGCGCGAGCCGATGATCCCGGCCTCGGCATCGCCCCAATAGCTGCCGGGAATGGCGTCGCCGGCGTCGACCTCGATCAGATCGAGGCCAAAGCGGGCAAGCAGGGCATGGGGCGCGGTCCAGCCGATGTCGGCGATCGTCAGGACGGTCGTCATCGCGGCGGTCATCCTTGAGCCCCGTCTCAGCCGACGTTCTTGTCCGGCAGCGACACGGAGATGTCGAGCACGTCGTGCTCGCCGTCCTTCACCAGATCGACCTTGACCGCGTCGACGTCGACGTTGACGTACTTGCGGATCACCTCGAGCAGCTCGCGCTGCAGCAGCGGCAGGTAGTCGGGGCCGCCGCGGGTGCTGCGCTCCTGCGCGACGATGATGCGCAGGCGCTCCTTCGCGAGGTTGGCGGTCGCGGGCTTCTTGCCCGTCAGGAAATCGAACAGGCCCATGTCAGCCCCCGAAGATCTTGGCGAAGAAGCCTTTCTTCTCGGCCGTGGTGAAGCGCATCGGGCGCTCCTCGCCCAGCAGCCGCGCCACGGCGTCGGTGTAGGCCTGGCCAGCGGCGCTCTGCTCGTCGAGGATCACCGGATTGCCGGAGTTCGAGGCCTGCAGCACGTCCGGCGATTCCGGGATCACGCCGATCACCTTCAGGCCGAGGATCTCCTCGACGTCGGCGATCGAGAGCATCTCGCCCTTCTCGACGCGTTCCGGGTTGTAGCGGGTGAGCAGCAGGTGCTCGGCGATGCGCTCGCCGGCTTCCGCCTTCTTGGTCTTGCTCTGCAGCAGGCCGAGGATGCGGTCGGAGTCGCGCACCGAGGACACTTCCGGGTTCACCACCACCAGCGCGCGGTCGGCGAAATACATCGCCAGGAACGCACCCTTCTCGATGCCGGCCGGCGAATCGCAGACGATGACGTCGAAGCCGTCATCGGCGAGGTCCTTCAGCACCTTCTCCACACCTT
>DMHI01000195.1:0-2401 GCA_003449515.1 Lysobacteraceae bacterium
CCGCCGGCGACCAGCGCACGCGCCAGCGGCAGGGCCAACTCGATCGTGTCGATGACGATCACCGGCAGCACCGGTGCCCGCGCGAACACCGCGTCGATCGCGGCGTTGCGCCGCTCGATGGTCCAACTCATCGCGTCGATGCTCCCGTGTCTGTGGTCGCTGCGTTCACTCGTGATGACCTCGAACTGCCCGCCGCAGGGCGCTGGCCGCGCCCAGCAGCCCCGGCTGCGGGTGGGTGATGACGTGGATGCTGACCTTCTCAAGGTAAGCCGCGAAGCGCCCCTTGGCGAGGAAGCGCTCGCGGAACGCGCTGCTCTGCAGGAAAGGAATGAAGCGCGGCACGATGCCGCCGGCGATCATCACGCTCTTCGCGCCGTGGATCAGCGCGGTGTCGCCGGCCACGCTGCCCAGCACCGCGCAGAATCGCGCCAGCGTGCGCCGCGCATCGAGATCGTGGCCGTCAAGTGCGGCCTCGACGATGGCGGCCGGATCGCGCAGCACGGTCGCGCTGTCGCTTGCCCGGCTGGCGCTGGGCGCCCCGCCGCCGTTGCCCGGAGCGCGCAACGCCACCTCGATGTGCGACAAGCCCGCGCCACAGAGCAGGCGTTCGTTGCTGGTGCGGCCGAAGCGCTGCGTCATCCAGCGCGCGATCCGGTATTCCTCGTCACCTTGCGGCGCGAAGCTCACGTGGCCGCCTTCGGTCTCGACCACGCTCCATCCGCGTTGCGCATCGCCCACCAGCAGCGCCACACCCAGGCCCGTCCCCGGGCCGAGCACGCTGACCGGCCCGCGCAGCGGCAGGCCGGGCTCGCCGTGCAGGCACACGACCTCCGATTCCGACAGCGCCGGCACGCCCCAAGCGACGGCACCGAAATCGTTGATCACGTCCAGCCGCTCGACGCCGAGCACGCCCTGCAGCTCGCGGCGCGAAAAGGCCCAGGCGCGATTGGTGAGCCGGATGGCGTCGCCGTCGACCGGACAGGCCACCGCGATCGCGGCCTGCGCGGGCGTGACGCCGAGATCGCTCAAATAGGCCTCGGCGGCGTGCTGCAGGCTGGCGTACCCGCAGCAGGGCAGGCTGCGCACCGCGTGCATGTCCGGCGTCGCGGCATCGAGGTCGGTCAGCGCGAAACGCGCATTGGTGCCACCGATGTCGGCGATCAGCGCGGGGCGCGAAAGCGACGCGACGGCCTTCCGGGCGCGCGCATCGTGTGCGCCGGCTGCGGCCATGCTCACAGCCCGCTGCGTCCGAACAGTGCGCAGCCGCCGTCCTCGGCCGAATCGACGTGCTCGCGGAACACCGCGAACAGCTCGCGGCCCACGCCGGACTGGTTGCGGGAAACGTCGATCGGCGCTGGCGCTCGAGCAGCCCACTCGGCCTCCGGCATCTCGATCTCGACGGTCGAGGTCTCGGCATCGATGGTGATGAGATCGCCATCGCGCAGCTTGGCGACCGCGCCACCGGCGACGGCTTCCGGCACCAGATGGATCGCCGCGAGCACCTTGCCCGAGGCGCCGCTCATGCGGCCGTCGGTGAGCAGGGCGACGCGCTGGCCGCGATCCTGCAGCAGGCCGAGGGTGGGCGTGAGCTTGTGCAGCTCGGGCATGCCGTTGGCGCGGGGGCCCTGACCGCGGAGCACCGCGACGAAATCGCCTTCGAGCTGGCCGGCTTTGAAGGCCGCGAGCAGATCGTCCTGATCCTCGAACACTTTCGCTGGCGCGGTGATGCGGCGGTGCTCCGGCGCCACGGCCGAGATCTTCACCACGGCGCGGCCGAGACGGCCGGTGACGAGGCGCAGGCCGCCTTCGCAATCGAAGGGCTGATCGACCGGGCGCAGCACATCCAGATCGCCGCTCGCCGGGGGCGGTGCACGCCAGTCGAGGCGGGTGCCGTCGAGGTGCGGCTCCAGCGCCTGCCGCGACAGATCGCCGCCGTGCACGCCGGGGATGTCGCGGTGCAGGCGGCCGGCATCGAGCAGCTCGCGGATCACGAAGCCGAGGCCGCCCGCCGCGTGGAAGTGGTTCACGTCGGCCGAACCGTTCGGGTAGATGCGCGCCATCAGCGGCGTCACGCGCGAGAGCTCGTCCAGATCATTCCAGGTGATGCGGATGCCGGCGACGCGCGCCATCGCCACGAGATGGATCGCGTGATTGGTCGAACCGCCGGTGGCCGCAAGGCCGACCATCGCGTTGACGATGGCCTTCTCGTTCACCGTCTGGCCGATCGGACGGTAGTCGTCGCCCAGCGCGGTGATGCGCAACACCTGCTCGGTGGCGGCCACGGTGAGGGCATCGCGCAGCGTGGTGCCGGGCGTGACGAAGGCGGTGCCGGGCAGGTGCAGGCCCATCACTTCCATCAGCATCTGGTTGGAGTTCGCCGTGCCGTAGAAGGTGCAGGTGC
>DMHI01000195.1:2715-3010 GCA_003449515.1 Lysobacteraceae bacterium
CCGTAGAAGGTGCAGGTGCCGGCCGAGTGGTAGCTCGCCGATTCCGCCGCCAGCAGCTCGTCGCGGGTGGCCTTGCCTTCGGCGTAGCGCTGCCGGACCGCGGCTTTCTCCTTGTTCGGCAGGCCCGAGGGCATCGGGCCTGCAGGCACAAAAATCACCGGCAGGTGCCCGAAGGCGAGCGCGCCCATCAGCATGCCCGGAACGATCTTGTCGCAGACGCCGAGCATCAGCGCGGCGTCGAACATGTCGTGCGAGAGCGCCACCGCCGTGGCTTGGGCGATGGTGTCGCGCGACC
>DMHI01000173.1:0-2265 GCA_003449515.1 Lysobacteraceae bacterium
GCCGCCGCGCTACCATTCGCGCCTCCTTTCTGCTGAGCGCGAAGCGTGGCGTCCCGACGCCGCGCTGTCCATGCACCGATGGCGAACCCCGACACCCTCACCCGCTTCCTGATCGAGCACACCGGCGTCCGCGGCGTGCTGGTCAGCCTCGACGCCACCTGGCGCGAGATCCGCCACCGCGCCGAGTACCCCGACGCCGTCGCCCACCTGCTCGGCGAAGCCGCCGCCGCCGCCGCGCTGTTCTGCGGCCACGTCAAGGTCGACGGCCGGCTCAGCCTGCAGTTGCGCGGCACCGGCGCCCTGCGCACGCTGTTCGCCGAGTGCACCGCGCAGGGCACGCTGCGCGGCTTGGCGCGCTTCGAGGGCGAGCTGCCGGCCACGCTCGGCCCGCGCGACTTCGGTGAGGGCTCGATGCTCGCCATCACCATCGAGACGCTGCCGCCCGGCCAGCGCGAGATGCACCGCTACCAGGGCCTCGTTGGCCTGCAGGAGGACACGCTGTCCGCGGCGCTGACCGGCTACTTCCGCCAGTCCGAGCAGTTGCCCACCGCCCTGCTGCTGGCGGCCAACGGCGAGCGCGCCGCCGGCCTGCTGCTGCAGCGGCTGCCCGAGGCCGAGCGTTCCGGCGACGGCAAGGCCGACAGCGACGGCTGGACCCGCGTCGAGGCCCTGTTCGGCACGCTCGGGGCTGCCGAACTGCTGGCCGGCCCGGACACCGACCTGCTGTGGCGGCTGTTCCACGAGGACGGCGTGCGCATCCAGCCGCCGCAACCGCTGCGCTTCGCCTGCTCGTGCTCGCAGGCCCGGGTGGAGGACATGCTGCGCGGCCTCGGCGAGGCCGAGGCCGTGGCCGCCTTGCAGGAGGGCCGGGTCGAGGTGCGATGCGAGTTCTGCGGCAAGGCCTATCGCCTCGATGCTGCTGCCCTCGCAGGCCTGTTCCACGTCGGCGCCGCCACGCCGCTGCCGGAAGCCCCGGGCCTGCAGTGAAGGGCCGGGCGAGCAGTGAGGGTCAGGCGGGCCGTGAGGGTCAGGCGAGCGCAGGCCGGCGCGGCATCCGGGCACGGCATTCAGGTTAAAAGCGCGTAAACTGCTATCCTCGACCGCCCGGGAACTCCCGCCCGCCCCCGCACTCGAATACCCCCGATGCGTGCCCTCTCCGCCCTCGTCCTTGCTGTCGCCCTCGCGCTACCCGGTGCCGGTGCCCGCGCGCAGGCGATCGGCGTCGAGGCCGCCAGCAGCGACGCCATGGCCGTCCCGGTCTGGAACAGCAGCAATGGCAAGCTCGAGGCGGTGCTGTGGATCGACACCTCGACCCTCGATGCCAGCGGCAGCACCCGCGCCCTCGGCACGCGCTGGACCAGCGCCAACGGCCGCGTGACTGGCAGTGTCGTGGCCGCGGTCGAGCCGCAGCTCGGCCTGCTCTGCGCCGACAGCGATGGTGGTTTCGATCGCCTCGGCGACGGCTGCCTCGTCACCCAGGTCGCACGTCCGGCCGCCCCCGCCACCGGCCTGCTCGCCGGCCAGGTCGGCACGCGCATCGGCCGCAGCGAGTGGACGGCCTTCGGTTCGGCCCGCCGCGCCAGCACCGATGGCCTGCTCCCGGGCACGTCGCTGTCGTTGCACACCCCCGAACTTTCGCCGCTGGCGGGCCTGCCGGGCCTCGGCTTCGAGCGCAACGATCTCGGCATCCTGGGCGAGCTCCGGCTTGGTCAGCAGGGCTGGATCAGCGTCGGTGGCAGCGTCGCCCGCGCCCGCCTGATGCCGGCCAGCAGTGTGCTGCCCGGCAGTGTCGCCCCGCGTTGGAACAGCCGCACCCTCAGCGTCGGCGGCGGTTACGGTGCCCTTGGTGGCGAGGTGGTCGGCCGCGTGGTGCGCGTGCCCGGCGAGGCCGAAACCTACGGCACCCTCGGCTTGGGCCTGACCTGGCGCACGCCCTGGGCCGGCCGACTCACCGTGGGCGCGCAGAACCTCCTCAGCACCGGCGACAACCCCGTGCTGCCGCGCGATGCCGCCGAGCCGCGCGACGAAGGCCGCGTGCCCTACGTGCGCTTCCAGCAGGATCTCTGAGGCATCTCCCCGGCCGAAGAGACCTGCACAGGAATGCCGCGAACAGCGCGCATAGAGGACGAGCGGGCAGAAGGGGACGACGCATGGGACCTCCGGGAATCACGGGCGACAGGTGGCGTACCGCCAGTTCGGCCGGGCCAGCAATCATCCCCCAGCATTGCTGGAGGAAGGGCGCGCCGCAAGTGCCTCCCAGACCGA
>DMHI01000173.1:2665-8009 GCA_003449515.1 Lysobacteraceae bacterium
TAAGCGCGAATTGTGAGTAACTGCGGCATGATCTCGAGCCTCGCGGACAACGTTTCGTCGGTGGCGAGATGGAAAGCCGCGTCGCCGTAGGTCATCGCCGCAGCCTCGATGGGACTGCGCAGGACGCGATCGAGCAGGCCCCGGGGGTTCCGCGTCCGGTCGTCGATGCGAACCCCGAGCGCCCTGAGCGCACGCGCGGACTCCGAGCCCGGGACGGCGGCGATCGGGCTGCGCAGATTGCGGAGCACCTCGGCCACCGTCTCGCCCTGCACGACATCACGCTCGCGGACCACGGCCACACCATCGACGAATAGTGCGCGGCGATCGCCCTCGGACGCCCCCGGCGGAAACGCGCCGACCCAGGCGACGGTGTCAGCAAACGCGACGCCGAGCATGCCGTCGTACCGGCCATTGGCTACGGCGAGCTGGCAGTCCGAGGCATCCATTGAGGTGAAGTCGAAACGCAGGCCCAAGGCGTCTGCCACCGAACGCATCCGGGCGAGGGCCTCGCCTCGGCCGTCCGGCCCGAGCCAATAGGAGTCCATCTTGGCCTCGTAGCAGAAGCTCAGCGCCACGGGTGCGGGCACCGCGTCGGCATCAGCCACCGCCGGCGCGCCCGACAGAAGGCCCACCGACAGCAGACCCGCAAAGCACAGCCTACGCATTGTCACGCACTCCAAAAAAGTGCCCGCGAACAAGTCGCGGGCACGAATCCATCAGGTTTCGGCCCCCATGCCCTCCAGCATGATGCCGGAGGGCGCGGGTAACCGATGTGCCCTAGGTCAGAACTTCACCGTCGCACCGAAGGTGTAGAAACGGCCGATGGTGTCGTAGTACTGCGGGAAGGTGTTGCCGCTGTTCACGCCCGTACCGGCGATGGTGTTGCCCACCACTGGCGGCTGGCGGTCGGTCACGTTGGCGATCGACAGGTTCAGGCGGATCTGTTCGCTGGCCTGCCACGAGGCGCCGAGGTCGAGGTAGTTCATCGACCCGATGCTCGCGAAAGCCGGGAGGAACACCTGGCCACCCGGCTCCTCGGTGATGCCGCCGAGGTGGCGGACGTTGGCACTGACCGAGAAATCGCTGTAGACCCAGGTGGTGCGGAAGTTCGCCTTGAAGTCATGCAGCACGCCGCACGAGACGCTGTAGTAGCCATTGCAATCGCGGTTGATCGAGGTCGGCGTCGCCTGGAAGAACCAGTCGTTGACCCGGGTGGCGTTCAGGCCGAAGTCCAAGCGACCGAAGTCACCGAGGTCCCACAGGTAGCTGACGCCGAGATCGATACCGTCGGTCTGGATGACGCCCAGGTTCGACGACACCAGCGAGATGCCGCGGGACTCGGCGCCGCTGAAGGTGCCGTTGAGCGGGTTGCGGCCGATCAGGGCGCAGTCGGCGGCGTTGCGGTTGGTGTAGCAGCCGGTGAGGATGTCGTTGACCGATGGGCTGGAAACCGCGCCGGTCACTTCGATGTCGTAGTGGTCGAGCGTGACCGCCAGGTTCTCGATGAAGGACGGCGTCCACACGATGCCGATGGTACGCGTATCGGCGATTTCCGGGCGGAGGTTCGGGTTGCCGCCCGTGAGCACGTTGACTTGGCCGGCCGACGGCTGCGACAGCGAGCCGAACACCGCAGCCGGCACGCCCGTGGCGAGGCAGAGGTCACGCGGCGCGGTCGGGGTGGCACCAGCGCAGGGGTCGACGGCCAGGTTGCTCAGGCCGGTGGTCTGCGGATTGAACAGCTCACCGACGTTGGGCGCTCGGGTGGCACGCTGCTGCAGGGCGCGGAAACGCAGGCCCTCGATCGGCGTCCATTCACCGCCGAACTTGTGGGTGTTGTACGAGGTGGAGTTGCCCGCGGTCTCGAAGGTACTGCGGCGGAAGCCGCCCTCGAACGACAACGAGTAGGCCCAAGCTGCGTCGTTGATGATCGGGGCGATCAGCTCGAAGTAGCCTTCGGTCAGCTCGAAGCCACCACGGCGATCCGGCGTCGGGGCACCGGTGCCCAGAACTTCGGCCTGGATCTGCGAAGAGGCGTCCGACTTCGTGCCCGCCGACACCGTGCGGTGCTCGGCACCCACGGCGACATTGATCGGGAAGGTCGCCCACGGGCTCATGACGGCATCGCCGAGGTCGCCAACCAGCGAACCGCCGAGAACGTCCTGGGTGACCGTCTGCTGCAGCAGCGTATCGAGGTTGATGAAGCGCAGCATCGCCGGCGTGATCGAACCCTCGGGGCCGAAGAGGTTGAGCGGCACGCAGCCGTTGGCGGTGTTGGTGCAGGCCGTAGTGCTGAGCGCACGCAGGGCCTGCTGGACGCGCGAGTTCGAACCCCAGTTCACGCGCGACTGGACCTGGTCCGCCTCGCCGAACGAGTAATACGCGTCATAGCGCCAGTTCTCGAACACATAGCCCTTCATACCGACCGTGCCCTGGAACAGCTTGTTCTCGAAGCTGTTGAGACGCGGGCCGAGTTCGGTGAAACGGCGACCCAGCGCCACCGTGGCCTCCGTGGGGTTGCCGACGACGCAATCTGCCGCGGCGACACCAGCGATCGCACAAAGCTGCTGGCGGGCGAGCGCCGGGAGGAAGGGATTGCCGACCGGCACGCGATAGTTGTTGAAGAACGTACCGGAGGGCGCCAACTGGGTAAAGACGTCGCTGCGGACGTACATGATCTCGGCGTAGGCTTCGTGGTCGTCATTGATAACGAAGCTGGCGAGACCCGTGGCCTGCAGCCGGTTCAGTGGGGTCTGGAACAGGTTCAGCGGGTTGAAGTTGAAGGCGTTGTTGCAGGTGGTACGGAAGGCGCCGTCCGGGCACAGGCCGCCAAGGCCACCCAGCGCCGTCACCGGCACGCCGGTGCCCGAGCCCTGCGGCAGGCCATTGACCGACGACAGCGAGCTCAGGCCGAACGAGCGACTGCCTTGCAGCACTTCCTGCGTCTCGGTATGGCCGACGCTGATCACCGCGTTGCCGCGGCCTTCGGCGAAGTTGCCGCCGATGGTGACGTCGATCCGCTGGCGGTCGCCGTCCTTCTCGGCCGACTGACCCCACTGCGCGGCGATCTCGGCGCCTTCGAAGTCACGCTTGAGGATGAAGTTCACCACGCCCGACACCGCGTCAGCGCCGTACACGGCCGAGGCACCACCCGAGATGATCTCGACGCGCTCGATCAGCGACACCGGGATGGCGTTGGTGTCGACCACGCCGGCCAGATCGAACGGCACCAAGCGGCGGCCGTTGACGAGAACGAGGGTGCGGTTGGCGCCGAGGCCGCGCAGGTCGATGGTGGCACCACCGCCGCTGCCGTTGTTGGTGCCGGGACCGATGGCGGGCACCAGGGCCGGCAGCTCGCGGAGGAAATCCTCGATGGCGACGACCTGCTTGATCTGCAGCTCTTCCGCGGTCACTTCCGTGATCGGGCTGCTGGCGACGATGCCGGGCGAGACAATGCGCGTGCCGGTCACCTGGATCACATCGAGACGCTGCGGTTCTTCGGCGGACGCCTCGGCCGGGCCAGCGGTTTGCGAGAAAGCGGGCGCGACCGCCAGGGTGGCGCCAGCGAGGAGGGCGAAGCGAATGGCTCGCGACAGCTGCTTGATGTCCGACATTGAGTTTCTCTCCAGCAAATGGGCGGATTCGGGAATCCAGTGATGTGCCGACGGCACCTTGCGGGCGTCCGGCGACAGGTCCGAGCATAACGCGATTTTTACTTGATGCAAATCGGACCTGAACAGGCAGGCGCGCTACGGTAGACATCGTAAGAATCGCGACTTCTGGATGCCGCAGCGCATCAATCCGGCGTCGCTGTATCGCGCCCCGGCACCGCGCCGGCCGGGCGAGCGACCACCGCCACCCGGGCGTTGCCGGAGAAGCTCCGCAGGACTAGCCGCCCGCCCTCGCCAGTGCCGCCTGCCGCCGGCACCCGCCGGGGCGTCATCGCTTCCGGGATGTCGACCTCGCCACGCGCCAGCAAGGGGATGATCGAGCCGGGCCATGCCTCGACGAGGTCGATGCGGAGGTCACCGGACAGGCTTTCCAGCAGCACATCGGCGTTGGCGGCCTGACCGAGCCGGAGGGTGATCGCGCCCGCCGTCGACGTGGCCCGGACCCGGCGCGGGCTCTCCAGATCGAGGGTGGCCGGCCCGCTGCGAGCGTTCACCGACACGGCGTCCGCGGCGCCGCTCGCCAGCAGGCGAACGGCGCTCCCCTCGGCGCGGACATCGCCCGAGGGATCGTCGAGGCGGAGGTCGACCGGGCCGTCGGCGACGATATCGACGGCCGCGAACGCCCCCGCCACCCGCGCCTCGGCCGCGCCGCGAACCACGAGACGCCGCGCGCCCACGCCAAGCAGGTCGAGCGAGGCACCGCCAAGGTGGAGGACAAGCGTGGCCTCGGGCGGCACGCTGATGCGCAGCGCAGCGGGCCGGGGCGACAGACGCTCCGAATCGTCGATGACGAGGACGCGGCGGTCCGCCGACTCGCGCCAGAGCACACGCTGGCCGGGAGCCAGCGCGGCCTCGAAGCGGACGGCACCCGACGGGCCGGGGCGCACCTGCACCGAGCCCGCCTCGACGCGGAGATGGAAGGCCTGAGCGGCGGCGAGGGGCCGCTCCTCGGCCACCGCCACCACCCGTGCCGATGCGGGCAGGGCGAGCAGGACAAGACAGGCCAGCGTCAGGCGGGGCGCGCGCATGCCGCCATCGCCTCTCAGGCCGCGGCTTTCTTCGCCTCGGTCGCGAGCGCGCTGGCCACGCGCTGGCGTTCGGCTTCCAGCGCGGCCGGCAGGCGCGGGCCGAACTCGGCCAAGTATTCGCCGATCGAGGCCATCTCGGCCTGCCAGCCTTCGCGATCAAAGCCGAACAGCACATCGCGCGCTTCATCGCTCAAGCGCAGGCCGTCGAGGTTGATGTCATCGCGCTTCGGGAACAGGCCCACCGGCGTTTCCACCGCCCCCACCTTGCCCTCGCAGCGCTTCAGCATCCACTCGAGCACGCGCAGGTTGTCGCCGAAGCCCGGCCACAGGAACTTGCCGTCGCTGCCCTTGCGGAACCAGTTGACGTGGAACATCTTCGGCAGCGAGTCGGCCCTGTTCGCGGGGTTGCTGCCGAAGCTGAGCCAGTGCGCGAAGTAGTCGGCGAAGTTGTAGCCGCAGAACGGCTTCATCGCCATCGAGTCACGGCGCACCACGCCGACCGCGCCGGTGGCGGCAGCGGTGGTTTCCGAGGCCATGCCCGCACCCACGAGAACGCCGTGCGTCCAGTCGCGGGCTTCAAACACCAGCGGCACCAACTAGGCGCGGCGGCCGTATAACACGATCGCCGAGATCGGCACGCCCTGCCGG